>DAOTTO010000104.1:0-3711 GCA_034437895.1 Anaerolineae bacterium
CTGTCCAGAGATGCCTTGATGAGGTCGAGCAGCGTTGAAATAGGCAACGTATTCCTTGATCACGCGGTGTAAATGGTGGTCATTGAAAACGAGTACGTGATCCAAGCATTCGCGGCGCCAACCTCTGCCCAGTCAAGCAAGACTAGACAATTTTTATCAATATGAGGTTAAAACGGCTTTTATTTGGGGCAGTCGCATAGGTAATATGATTAGCGTAAATTAGCGCTGCTGCTCATCGTTCATTCAGTCGTTCTCATGGCGACTGAAAGATGTGCCTGAACGAAGCGCCAGTTTACCTCATCATATTGTAGTACGGCAACAAACCGGACATGATCCTCCATTGCCTGGTCGTTAACCTTAAGGCGGCATAACCCCTCAGCCACCAGCCATGCGATTACGCCCGCAACGTGTACGGAATGCCACTGCCAATCAAACCGCAGATACTCCGTCAGTCGCCAATCCCGCTCCGCTTGCTGGCGAATGGCATTGGAACCTATGCAGCGTTCGACCCATTCTGGACCCGTATAGATGGTATGATTACCGGGAACAAAAAGTGCCATATACTGCTCAATATCGCGCTCGACATGCTGTGCTGTCCACTGATCTAGCAGACTTAAAATCTTAGCTTCGACATCAATTGGGTGTGACATTAATTCTCTCTTTTCCCGTTGATAAAGGTATCCCGATGCCTACTCGCTGACGAATAAACTGAACGGTTTGTAGCGCGTGAACAATACAGTGGGCAAGATTGCCAGCGCTGATATAACCCTGACTGTTCTGGGGGTGATAATTTACAGCCGTGACATAATCACCGTCTGCAATTCCATCTTTGATGGTCGGCGGGCAGAATAATGTCCATTCCAGTTTGCTTGCTTGCAGTCCTTGAAAAACCAGATCATGATCGTGATTGACATACTTCAACGCTTCAGGATAAGACGGCGAATCACGATTTAGCTGATGGGCGTTTGCTTTCAGCATCCCGCCACCTGCGATAACCGCAATCCTTTGGATGGATGAGGCTTCAGCCAATGGAATGATATATCCCAACCAGTTACTTACGACCGGATCGTGCCGCGTAAAATCGCGGGCTCCAAGCGCAGATACAATACAATCCTGCCCATCGAGGGCGTTGTTTAAATCCGCAGGATGATCCAGATCCCCCTGCATGATATGAAGCTGTTCATGCTGAATCGAAAAGGCAGCCTGGCGCATGAAGGCGGTGACCCGCATTCCATTTTGCAACGCTTGCTCAACAATCTGCTGACCGGCTTTACCCGTTGCACCAAAGACGACGATAGATTTAGCTGTCATAATTGTCTCCATCTGTATTCAGATATTTTTTACAGTAATGAGTGTTCCAGAGCCATAGGGCATGACAACGGTAGTAAAGGCATTATCCTTTGCCAGTTCTGTGAGGAAGGCTGCCATACCCCGTGAACGTCCGGCATTAAATCCGCCGCCTGATGTTCCTTCAAGCGCATTATGCGCCGTCAACATGCCGCCGACACGCAACATAGGAGCAATCGCTTGAAAGTAAACAGGGTAACTTTCAGGATCAGCATCCATAAACACAAAATCAAATGGTGCTTCCCGTTCCATCTGCCGTAAGGTATGATTGGCATCGCCTTCGACAAGTGTCACCCGTTCAGCAACGCCAGCCCGTTCATAAGCCGTGCGAGCGACCTGAGCGTGTTTGCTGGAAATTTCCAACGTAAACAATCTCCCGTTAGCAGGGAGTGCGCGAGCAATCCATGTGCCGCTGTAACCGCCTAACGCGCCGAATTCTAATGCTTTTTGGGCATTAACCGACTTCATCAATACCTGAAGTAAGCGCCCTTCTTCGGCATTCAGGCTGATGGAAGGCAGTCCGTTGCGCCGCGCCTCGGTTTGTATCCAACGAAGGATGTCGTCTTCGGGGGCGAACAACTCCTGGATATCCATTTTTTTGTCACGCCTCATCATGATATTAACCTCGCCGTGTGGGTGAAGGTTGGGCTTCGAGTACATCAATTATTCGTTGTGCTATCACAGCACCTGAAGCTACCTGCTGCCCAGTGATGAGATTGCCGTCAACAAAAAGAATACGTTTGGTCATTGTGTTACGCTCCTTAATCGTATTGCCCAGTTGGGCGGATCATAATTTCGCTCGTATCAACATGCGGCGGTTGGCTTATGGCATAGAGGACAGCCCGCGCGACATCCTCGGCATTAATCATGGGGGTTGCATCATCGTCTGGCTCAGAGAACGTGGTGTTTACGCGCCCCGGCATCACAAGCGAGACTCGTACTCCGGTGCCACGCAATTCTTGACGAATGGTTTCAGCCATGCCGGTAATTGCCCACTTAGTCGAACTGTAGAGTGAACCAGGCAGAAAAAACCGTCCTAAGACTGATCCGACTAACAAGAGATGTCCTTTTGTTTTGACAAGTTCAGGCAGTGTGGCACGAACGGTTAACGCTGTACCGTAAACATTGGTCATAATCATCTCGCGCCATTCGTCTGGAGTAGCGTCCCCCTGATAAAAGCTCCATGCCCCTTTGACTACGCCAGCATTTGCCAGTGTCATGTCCAACTGCCCAAAATGCTTCAAAGTCAGCCCAATGATCCGTTCCCAATTTTGCCAATGGGTGCTGTCACCCTGTAACGCTAGCGCATGAGTGCTGCCGCCAAGTTCATCAGCGAGAGTTTGGATAGATGACTGTGAGCGAGCAACAAGGACGACCCGATAGCCAACCTGAACTGCCTGACGGGCTACAGCCGCACCAATTCCGCCTGATGCGCCGGTGATAAGAAATACTTTATCCATTACTTTAAGCCTCGCTTCTTAACCTCTATACTCAAGCATATAAGTAATGGATTTTAAAAAAATGGAAAAAGACGGGCGAAAAATGTTAATTTTCGCGCCACTGGTGGCGGTAAGCGAGGGGCGTTAAAGCGGTGTCTTGTTTGAAAAGCTTGCCAAAATGATAGGGATCCTGATAGCCAAGCATCTCAGCGATTTCTTTGACAGAATGAGGGGTAAACTGTAATAAACGTTTTGCTTCCAGCAGAATACGTTCACTAATCATCTGTTTGGCTGACCGCCCCACTACCCGATATAAGACTTTGGAGAGTTCATCGGAACCAAGCGTGAGCCGTTTGGCATAGTAGCCTACGTTGTGATGTGAGGCGAAATGCGCCTCCAACAGCACAAGAAAATCTCGATATCGTTGATAATCCAACGATGTAACCCCTGATTGATCTAAGTGGGCTGTTTCATACAGGCGCTGGATGCGTATCAGCAGTGCATTGAGAATAAACCGCATAAAATCGTATTTGTTTGATACGTTTTCACGGATGTATTCACTGCTCAACAACGCTATTAAATCCGCATAATCGGTGGTTTCGGCAGAAGGGATGACTACATAATCTGGACGGCTTAATTGATTAAATAATATAAGATTACCGCCAGACGGATCTGTGAGTAGCAAAGTCTCGTCTTTAAAGCCAATGGCACAAGCTGTTAAAGCGCCTGTTTCTTCGATAAGATGAATTTGCCCGCGTGTGATCAGTGCGATGCTCTGCGACGGAAGTTCGATAGATTGTCCGTCAACCTTATGAAGAGCATAGCCCGACTGCACCCACAGAATTTCATGATAATCATGCCGATGCGGAACATAGGCTTCTTCGCCAGCATAAGTCCAATCCTCAAAATAATCCACAAAAATTGG
>DAOTTO010000105.1:0-6472 GCA_034437895.1 Anaerolineae bacterium
GTATAGTTACATAAAGTGACCATTATGAGGCATACTCTCAACTATATAGGGTTCATTTACGCGATATGTCATTGGCGATAAATTGATTTTCTGAATTGAAACAGGCTGAGTAGTTACCACGTTATTTACCCTTAATAGTTTTCACATATCGCCACCGAATTGGATTTTCTTGCAATAGCGCCCTAACCTCAATTTTGAGCAACCAAAAAAGGTACTAAAATGAATTTAACATTGATTACCCCCCAAAAATAGGGCTGAGTAGTTACCTTCGGGCAGCATAACAGGTGAAGCAAATGTCTCAAAATCCTCTCGCATTTTACCGACCAAATTATAATGAATGGCATGACCCAAGACACATTGCACAATTGAAGGAGGCATCTGAAGATCAATATCTTTTATCAGATTCTTCACAGGCTTATACTATTACAACTATATATACAGATTTGATGCGAGCAAGAAGTTTTACGAAATTTCAGGGATGGAACTATTCGTATAACCCCTTCACAACAATGCACCTAGAAGCATTTGATAATTACGCCTTTATGCCAGACTTTATGGAAAAAACCATGAAAAGTTTAATTTCTGACATGTATGGGTGGATGGGTATCGGCTTTTGGTATGTCTCAGAACAGTATTTTCATACTGCCTTGTCTCTATCATTTGTAACTAACAATATCCCTTACAGTATGCAAATTGGTACTAATTTAGGGGTATGTTATTTAGGAGGAGGTGATGTAAAGAATGCCTTTAGAGTTTCATCCCACGCATTATCAGCAGCAATTCAAACCACCACCAGCGTCGAAAACCGTTTGAAAACAATTCAAGGTTTTTCCTTGCTTAAAGCAGGTCATGTAGACAAGATCAAAAAAGGATTCAAGTTAGACTTTTCCGTTTACGAAACCATAACGGATATTTATCAGTTTTTGAAAAACAAAGAGCAAGTTATGATCTGGGACGAAGAATGGGGCAGACTACAAGAAATTGTAAATAGCTGAGTTATCAACTATTAGAGAGTAAATTAGCCCAAATTTGAGTACAAATTCAAACCTTTATAGAACGTGCCATAAAGGAAATGCAAAACAGGGATGACTAAACAAACGTTACATGAAGACAACCGCCACGCATGGAACGCAGGCACCATTGCCCACAACAGCCATCGGGGCGACCAAGCCGCGTTTTTGCGGAACGGCGGCAGTACCCTGTTCCAAGAAGAAATCGATTTGTTAGGCGATGTGCGCGGAAAATCATTGGTACATCTGCAATGCAATTCCGGGTTGGATACATTGAGCCTCGCCAGCAAACTCGGCGCAACCGTTACCGGGGTGGACATCAGCGACGAAGCGATTGATTTTGCGCGGAATCTAGCGGCAGAGTCGGGCATTTCCGGCAAATTTGAACGGGCAGATGTTTATGATTGGTTGGAATGGGCGGCAGAAAGCGGAACACGCTATGACACAGCATTCAGTTCCTATGGCGCGATTCTATGGTTGTCGGATATTACGCGTTGGGGAAAAGGAATCGCTGGTGTTTTGAAGCCCGGAGGTCGTTTTGTGCTGGTGGAATTCCATCCCTATTCCGCCATTTTTGACGAGGGATGGGAGCTGCAACCGTATGATTATCTCGGCGGCAAAGCCAGCACATTCGAAAGCGGCATTGGGGATTATGTCGCGCTGACGGGCAGTACCGAAACAGGCGAGTATGTAGAAGGTGTCAAAGACTTTCAGAATCCCCATGCGTCGCATGAATTCAGTTGGGGAACATCCGAAGTGATTATGGCGCTCGTTGATGCAGGACTAAAGCTCACTACCTTCCGCGAGTACCCGTATATCAACGGGTTCAAGCCGTTCTCCGATTTACGCGATATCCCCGGCAGGCGCTTCACGATGCCGGAAGGCAAGCCGAATATCCCGCTGATGTATGGGATTATCGCGGAGAAATTGTAAAAGTGAGGAAGCTTCAAAAGTTATTAGAGCGTATCCGCCAAAATCCTAAAAATGTGTCGTTCAAAGACTTAAGCAAGGTATTGGAAGCATACGGGTTTGAACTCAAGCGTACAAAGGGTATTCACAATTCATTTGTCGGACGGATCAGTGGCAAATCAATTTTACTTGTTATTCCTTATAATGAGCCTTTGAAGATAGTTTATGTCAAAAAAGCCTTAGAGCATATCGATCAAATTGGTTATGAGACAGAAGAAAGTGAAGATGATGGTACACAAGAACATTGAATATTATATGGCTCTGCCTTACACCATCGAACTGACCCCAGATGAGGATGGTTATTGGTTTGCTGAAATTCCTTTGCTACCTGGGTGTATGACGCAAGGTTTATCCCGCGAGGAAACGCTTATACGTTCAGATGAAGCAAAAGAACTCTGGCTAGAAACGGCTTTACAAGAAAATATCGAAATCCCCGAACCCATTTTGACCAAAAGCGCCTAAGTTTAAAAGGACACCTCATGGTTTTAGAAGCAGCACATACAAAAGTTAATTTCGCCAATCCGTTTACGCAAGAACACAAGATGTTCCGCAAGTCGGTACGGGCTTTTGTCGAAAAAGAAATTCAACCGCATGTCGAGGCATGGGAAGCCGCCGAAATTGCCCCGCTGCACGATATTTTCAAGAAAATGGGTCAGTTAGGCTTTCTTGGCTTAAGCTATCCAGAGGACTACGGTGGAGCAAATGCTGACATCTGGTTTACCGTCGTGCTGTGTGAAGAACTTGCCCGCGCAGGCGTAGGCGGTGTCCCGATGGCGGTGCTTGTTCAGACTGATATGTGTACCCCTGCCCTCGCAAAGCATGGCAACCATGAACTTAAGCAAACATATCTCGAACCAGCGATTCGTGGCGAAATGGTCGGCGCGATTGCCGTAACTGAACCGGGCGCTGGCTCAGATGTAGCAGGAATTATCACCCGTGCCGAGCGAGATGGTGACGATTACATCATCAATGGCAGCAAGATTTATATCACCAACGGTACGCAGGCCGATTGGCTGTGTTTGCTGGCACGGACTTCTCCCGGAACGGGTTATCAAGGCATGTCGCTCATTATGGTGACGACCAATACGCCGGGATTCAGCGTCAGCCGCAAGCTCAAAAAATTGGGCAATCACAGCAGTGATACCGCCGTACTGTCGTTTGAGGACTTGCGCGTCCCGATTACAAATCGCATCGGTGAAGAAGGCATGGGCTTTTATTATCAAATGGAACAGTTCCAAGTGGAGCGGCTCGTCGGCGCGATTGGCGGCGTAGCAGGTGCAGAACTCGCTGTGCGTGATACTATCAAATACACTCAAGAACGCCACGCTTTCGGCAAGCCCCTAATCGCTAATCAGTGGATTCAATTCAAGCTCGGCGAACTGCTCACCGAAATTGAAGCCGCCAAACATCTGAATTATCATTGTGCAGCGCTTATTGAAGCGGGTGCAGATACCCAAGAGATCACCCGTATCGCCAGTATGTGCAAACTCAAAGCGGGACGGCTGATGCGCGAAGTCGCCGATACTTGCTTGCAATTTTATGGCGGCATGGGCTACATGGAAGAAACACCGATTTCGCGTTACTTCCGTGATTCCCGCTTGACTTCAATTGGGGGCGGCGCGGACGAAATTATGCTAGGAATCATTGCAAAATTAGAGGGTATGAACCCGCGTTGATATGCAAAACATTCCAGAACGCCAACTCGTCTCAACATCTGATTTGTGGTTTAGCCAACGGACAGCCGGTGGCAATTATCGAGCACAGAAATTACGTCAAAGTATGCGGAGGCACGGTTTTATAGATGATCCCGATAATCCAGTAAATGTTGTGAGAACGCCAATCAGTTTAACGACTTTGGATAATACAAGAGTGGTCATCGCTCAGGAATTGGGCATTGAAAAAATCCCTGTTATGATTCAGGAATTTGATACGCCTTTACCCGAATTGATGATAAAGGCTAAGCGGTTTGGAGAAGCAAAGACATGGGGTGAGGCATTACTTTATAGAACAAGTAATCAATATCCAGAGTCACTGCCACCTTATGGAACTCCTGAGCGCCCATCTACACCAACGGGCGAGATTGACTAGACAGAAGAGGAAAAGCAATGCTTAATATAAACAAATTTCCTGATGAGGTACAAAAACTTCAATTTGATCTCCCATCTGCTTACTTCAAAGTTTTTGAACTTAGCTTGACTAATCTAACGCCTTGGCATTTTTTGGACGATGATGGATTCATAGGGGTCTATGACGTTTTAAAAGAACTCTACAACAACTATAAGGTTATCCCATTCGCACGCCGCATCGACAATGATGATGTCGCTTGTGTTGTTGTTCAAAGCAACCAATATCCAGCAAATTATGTCGTCGTTATTCATATGTTCGCATCATCAGGTGATGAAATTGACGCGGTTTACGAGACATTCTGGGAATGGTTTCGGGTTGCTATCGATGAAATGATTGAAGCTATAACATTGTAACGTGTTAAATTTGCCTCTTTCTGAGGAAACGAAAAAGAATACAAATGATTTTTTGTGGGGCCGATGCAACTTACATTCGGCCAATTCTATTTAGGTTGTCCATTAGAAGAATTTATGTCTAACACATCATAAGCGGCGCGGACGAAATTATGTTGGGAATCATTTCAAAGCTAGAAGGAATGTACAAGTAACTATACAGAAAGTGCCTTTGTGTGCCCAGGAAAAAACGACTTATGTCTAAGTACAGCCAACAGGTCGCTGGTCTAGATGACCAAATTGATGCCGAGTTCTGGAAAAATCCGACTGGCGTTGAGGTCGATTTCGACCCGCTCAAATTTCTTTACATCCCCGATCATGTGATGACTTACATCGCGGCGCAGCTCGCCCGTGCCGTTTATCGCTATCAGATCGATCATATTGCTACCAAGCAGCAAATCACCCATGCCGTGATGATTACGATGGGCGGGATGCTGCCCGGAGTACTGCTGCATGACCATCTGGCGTGGACGTTGAACAAGAATATTCCGCCGATTGCATTTGGCACGATGGGCGTAAAGTTTTATGCTGGGCCGGGGCAGCCCTTAGATAAACCACAAATTTTGCACGAACTCTCGATTGATGTCACAGGTCAGATTGTAGGCGTAATCGAAGACCTGGTTGATTTGGGCGGAACTGCGCGATTTGTCGCCCATTATTTGAGGGAAGAACGTGGCGCACAAAAAATTGTCCTTATCGCACCTTACCTCAAGTCAGTCATTTCAAAAGACGATATGGAAGTCATCTCTTATGGCAATGTCCCTAAAGATACATGGATTATCATGCCGCGAGAGAAAATCGAAACATTGGTCAAGCGAGTGCCATTTTGGCGTGATGCGGGCGCATCGCTCAGAGTGTGTGAAGAAAATCTGCTCAAGATCGGCTACCCACGCTATATTGTTGACATTTATCTTCGTGCGACCTATGAACGTGGATAAACAACTTTTTACGCTAAAAATTTTGGAAGATAAAGATGACTTACCGAATTGGCTCTGCTGAAGGATTTTATGGCGACGATGTATTAAAAGCGCTCCCGATGATTATGGGCGGGCATGTTGATGTGGTCTGCTTCGAGGCGTTAGCGGAACTCACGCTGGCAATTTTGCAAAAAGACCGCCTAGCCGACCCTAAACGCGGATACACATTTGACATCCGCACTATCGCGCAGCAAATTTTACCAGAAGCGTTCAAGCATAAAATTCCACTCATCACCAACGGCGGCGGATTAAATCCACTCGGCGCGGCGGAAATGGTGCGCGAGGTCGCAGCGAAAATGGGATTAACTGGCCTCAAAATCGCAGCGGTGACAGGCGACGATTTGCATCCAAGATTAAGCGAATTACAAGCGATGGGCGAATCATTGGCGCATTTGGAAACAGGGGCGGCACTCGATCTCAACGAAAAGATGATCGTCAACGCCAACGTGTATCTCGGTGCAGCGCCGATTGTGGAAGCGCTGCGAAACGGCGCGGATATGATAATCACCGGGCGCGTTGCCGACCCGTGCCTCTATCTCGCGCCCATGATCGCGCATTATGGCTGGTCGTGGGACGATTGGGACAAGCTCGCGTCCGGTATCGTCGCGGGGCATTTGATGGAATGTACCGGGCAGGTCGTTGGCGGCAACAGCCTCGCGCTAATCGACAGCATCAACCCGCGTGATCTGCCATTTTTGGGCTACCCTATCGCGCATGTCGAAGCAGATGGCTCATTCATCCTGAGCAAAACGCCCGATACCGCTGGCTGTGTGACTAGTGCGACAGTCAAAGAACAGTTGCTTTACGAAGTCCATGATCCAGCCCATTATATCACACCCGATGTTGTGGCGGATTTTACAACACTGCGTTTAGAGGATTTAGGCAGCGATCAGGTGCGAATCAGCGGCGTGACGGGCAGACCACGCCCCAAAAAACTCAAGCTGAATTTAGGGCGGATGGAAGGCTATATGCGCGAATTGATCTTCACGATTGGCTGGCC
>DAOTTO010000106.1:0-5745 GCA_034437895.1 Anaerolineae bacterium
TAAATGACTAAAAGACACAACTTGACCTATACAAATCGGCGTTACTTAGACGCAGTTGAAGATCATGTCGTCATTTTTGACGGCGCGATGGGGACGATGATCCACAGCCGCAACTTGACAGCGGAAGATTTCGGCGGCGAAAAATATAATGGCTTGGGCGAGCATCTCGTCCTCACGCGCCCGGATGTGATCGCCGATATTCATGCCGCGTTTTACGCTGTCGGCAGCGAAGTGGTGGAAACGTGTACCTTTCGCGGCAACCGCCTGACGTTGGGCGAATTCGGCTTGCAGGAGAAAACGCTGGAGATCAATCGGGCGGCGGCAAAGTTGGCGCGAGATGTAGCGGATCGTTTTGAGAAGGAAACGGGAATCGCACGTTTTGTAGCGGGGAGCATCGGGCCATCGGGCAAACTGCCGAGCGGCAACGATCCTGATCTGAGCAACATCAGCTTTGACGAGCTTTCCGCCATTTTCTACGAACAGGCGCAGGGCTTGGTCGAGGGTGGCGTGGATGTGCTGTTGGTAGAAACCAGCCAGGATATTCTGGAAGTGAAAGCCGTTGTCGTCGGCATTAATCGCTATTTTGCTAATGCTGGCGTACGTGTTCCGTTGCAATGCCAGATTACGCTCGATACATCAGGGCGGATGTTGTTTGGAACAGACATCGCCGGGGCGTTAGCAACGCTCGAAGCGCTGCCGATTGATGTGATCGGGATGAACTGCTCGACAGGTCCCGAATACATGCGTGCGCCGATTCAATATTTGATCGAACACAGCCAACTGCCGATTAGTGTTCTACCGAATGCCGGGCTGCCCCTCAATGTCGATGGCGAGGCGGTTTATCCAATGGAACCGGAACCATTCAGCGATATGGTCAGCGAGTTTACCCGTTGGGGCGTGAACATCGTCGGCGGCTGCTGCGGTACGCGGCCTGAGCATCTCGATTTGCTGTATCGCAAAGTACATGGGCATTCGTATCAGGAACTCATCGAAGGCAAAGCGGAGCGCGTTCACCCGAAACAACGTGATCCTGAGCATCAAGCGATTGCTTCTAGTGGGATGACCGCGATGCCGATGGTACAAAATCCGGGGCCGACGATGATCGGCGAGCGCGTCAATAGTCAAGGTAGCCGCAAAGTGAAGCGGTTGCTTTTGGCAGATGATTATGACAGCATCGTGCAGGTCGCCGTCGATCAAGTCAACAGCGGCGCACACATGCTTGATGTGGCAGTCGCGTTGACGGAACGTGCTGATGAAAAAGAACAGATGGAAAAGCTCATCAAAAAGCTGGCGATGTCGATTGAAGTTCCGCTGATTATCGATACGACAGAGGCCGAAGTCGCGGAAGCGGCGCTGGCGTTGTATCCGGGACGCGGCATCATCAACGGAAACAATCTGGAAAATGGGCGAGAACGGATTGACCGTATTTTGCCCATCGCACAGAAATATGGTGCGGGTGTCCTCTCGATGACGATTGATGAAGAGGGCATGGCCCACACCCGCGAAAAGAAATATGAAATCGCCAAGCGCATCACCGAAATCGCCGCCCAGGATTATGGTTTATCACCCGAAGATTTGATCTTCGATACGCTCACTTTCCCCCTCACGACAGGGCAGGAAGAACTGCGTAACGACGCGGTGGAAACGATTGAAGGAATCCGGCTGATTAAGCAGTATGTCCCCGGCGTGATGACGGCGCTCGGTGTGAGTAATGTCAGCTTCGGGATTGGCGAGGCAGCACGCGGCGTATTGAACAGTGTGTTTTTATTTCATGCGGTGCAGGCCGGGCTGGATATGGCGATTGTCAATCCGGCGCACATCACGCCGTATGCGGAAATTCCCGAAGATCAGCGCAAGTTAGCCAATGATCTGATCTATAACACCGACGAGGATGCACTGCCGCGTTTCATCCAATACTTTGAGAAAAATGAAGTCAAAGTCGCCGGGCAGGAAGTAGAAGACCCCACTGCCGATATGACCAGCGAACAGGCGCTTCATTGGCATATATTGCATCGCAAGAAGGACGGCGTAGAGAAGCTCATTGATGATAGTCTAACGCGGCAAGATCCGGTAGGCGTGTTGAATAACGTCTTGCTGCCTGCCATGAAAGAGGTCGGCGATAAATTTGGTTCGGGCGAATTGATTCTGCCTTTTGTGTTGCAATCCGCCGAGGTGATGAAGAAAACCGTTGCTTATTTAGAGCAGTTCATGGATAAAGTCGAAGGTTCGACCAAAGGTACCGTCGTGCTGGCAACGGTTTACGGTGATGTGCATGACATTGGGAAGAATCTCGTCAAGACAATTTTGACCAACAACGGCTACACCGTGCATGATCTCGGCAAGCAAGTCCCGGCGAACATCATCATCGAAAAAGCGGTTGAATATAATGCAGACGCGATTGGGCTTTCGGCGCTGCTGGTGAGTACATCCAAGCAGATGCCGTTGATCGTGAATGAATTGGCGCGGCGTGGTCTGAAATTCCCCGTGTTGATCGGCGGAGCGGCGATTAATCGTAAGTTCGGGCGGCGCATCCTGTTTTTGGATGACACCAAAGAACCGTATACCCCTGGCGTGTTCTATTGCAACGATGCCTTTGAAGGGCTGAATGTGATGGATAAGCTGATCGTGCCGCAAGTCCGTGAGACGTTTTTGCAACAGGTGATCGATGAGGCGTATGAAGAACTCGGCAAACCTGCCCCAAGAAAACGGGTGAATGTCGGCAGCGGCGGTAAGACAGTTCAGCCATCGCCTGATTTGCCCGTCCCGCCATTCTGGGGATCAAAACTCATCGAAAGTATGCCGCTGGAAATTATTTATCAGCATATCCATAAGCCAGAGTTATTCCGACTCTCATGGGGGGCGACCAATACACGCGGCGAAGAATGGACGAAGCTCGAAGCTGACTTTGAAGCCCGTTTGGAACGGATGGGGCGCGAGGCCAGCCGGAATAAGTCGCTGCGTCCGCAGGCGGTTTATGGTTATTTCCCCGCCAACAGTGATGGCAACGATCTGATTATTTGGGATTGGCAGCCGTTCCAGAATGCGAATGGCAAGCCGCCGGAAAAAATTGAAGTCGCCCGTTTCAGCTTCCCACGTCAGCCGGGCGGCGAATACTTGTGCATCAGCGATTACTATGCGCCGATAGACAGCGGTCAGACCGATGTGGTGGTGCTGCAAGCTGTGACGGTTGGCGAAGAAGCCAGCGAATATTTTGAAAAGTTGCAGGGTGCGGATAATTACAGCGAGGCCTATTTCTTTCATGGTCTCGCGGTACAAAGCGCGGAAGCAACAGCAAATTACGTCACGCGCCATGTGCGCCAACAATTGAAGTTGGCGGATGGACGTGGCAAGCGTTATAGCTGGGGCTATCCAGCCTGCCCGGACTTGGAAGATCATGCAACGGTTTTCCGCTTGCTGCCACAAACTGCCGAAATCGGACTGACGCTGACCGAATCGTACCAACTTGTGCCGGAACAAAGCACCGCCGCGATCTTCACCCATCACCCGGACGCGAAATATTACAGCGTGGGTAATCTTGACCGCACCGCACAAATCTTGGGCGAGCCGGAAAGATAAACAGCAAAGAGTCGACGCAAAGGCGCTAAGAACGCCGAGAATCGCAAAGAAAAAGGGAATGTGGATTGAATCCATGTTCCCTGAATGAGGGATATGTGGGATGTTAACTCGCCTTCGCATCAAAAATTTTAAGCAGTTTGAAGATGTCGATATTGAATTGGGGCAGTCGGTTGTCTTGATTGGCCCTAATAATTCCGGCAAGACTTCTGCATTGCAGGCATTGGCGTTGTGGTATAGCGGGTTACAAAAATGGTGGTCTCTACTTCCTGATTGGCATATTGAACCTGCCGAACATCCTTATTTAACGATCAACCGTTATGATTTGTATGTTTTACCAGTTCCATCAATCGAATTGTTATGGCGTAATTTGCGATCCAAACAAAATACTGAAAATGTGTTTATAGAGATTTGGGTTGATGGTTTAGGTAAGGAAAAAATCTGGTCACAGCAATTCAAGTTTGAATTTGTCAACGAAGAATCGCTCTATTGCTTTCCATCTGTGCCTTCTGATTTTGCCTTTATACACCATATAAACGATAAACCTCAGCTTGTTTATTTGCCACCAATGTCAGGCTTGATAGCGACTGAGGATAGATGGGAGCGTGGCAGCATCAACCGACGCATAGGCGAGGGACGCACGGCGGAAGTGCTGCGGAATTTGTGCTATCAGGTTTATGAAAGTAATAGTCAAACAGGTAATTGGGATAAGATTACCACCTATATCCGGGATTCATTTGGTGTTGAATTACTGCCACCAGATTATTTGCCTGCTCGTGGCGAAATCCGTATGGCCTATCAAGAACGTGGTATCACGCTTGATTTGTCGTCATCTGGTCGGGGAATGCAGCAAATCTTATTGCTTTTGAGCTATATGTATGCTAATCCCGGCGCGGTGCTACTGCTTGATGAACCAGATGCTCATTTAGAAATTTTGCGCCAACGTGAGGTTTATCATTTACTGATGACGGTAGCAGGAGAACAAGGTTCGCAGATTATTGCTGCCAGCCACTCAGAAATTGTGCTAGATGAAGCGGCTGATCGGGATACAGTAATCGCGTTTGTAGGGCAGCCACACCGCATGGATAAGCGCAACAAAAGCCAAGTGGCAAAGGCATTGAAAAAAATTCGTGCTGTAGATTATGCTTTGGTCCAACAAACGGGTTGGATTTTGTACCTAGAGGGCGCAACCGATTTAGCCATTTTGCGATCTTTTGCCACGCTGCTCGATCATCAAGCGCTACAAATGTTTGGGCATCCTTTTGTCCACTATCTTGAGACAAATAAACCCCGTATTGCCAACGATCATTTCAACGGATTGTTAGAAGCTAAGTCGGATTTAGTGGGTGTCGCACTTTTTGACAAAATACCCTCAGCAAAACTACAACACAGGCTAGGTTTAGTTGAATTGATGTGGAAGCGGCGCGAAATTGAAAATTACTTGTTAATGCCGGAAACACTTATAGCCTATGCAGCAGATGGAGCGGGTGACGGAGAGGTGCGTATGAGCATCATGAGGGAATTAATTGCTTCAGAAGTCGCGCCCGCTGCCTTAAATGATAGGACTCACCCTTTCTGGCATGATACAAAAGCAAGTGATTTCATGGATCGCCTTTTCGAGGTGTATTATCAAAAACTAGGACTGCCGAATTTGATGCGAAAGACCAACTATCATGTCTTGGCGAATTTTGTACCGCCTGAGCTGATTGACGCGGAAGTGATCGAAAAATTGGATGCGATTGTGGAAGTAGCAAAGCAGGCGAAACCGATTGTTTAGGAGTTTAGAATTTGGGCTTTGTAGACTCGATGCAGGGGCGGCAGACGACCCTAAAAGGATGTTTAATCGTCGGCTTAGGGATGCTCTTGGGGACGTTGGCGTGTGTATCGGTGATTTATATTGCCGTCGATACCTCGTGTGTTTCCAGCGCCAATACTTGGCTGCCAGATTATTCCGGTTCGCAGTTGGTCAGTGAGGAGCATAGCTGGTTGCGTTCCTTCGGAATCGGCGAGACGACACGCATCCTGTATACCACTGATACTTCCGGGATCGTCAGCCGATGGTATACCCGACAGGACATCCTCAACGAGTCTCAGGGGAAAAGCCGTGACGGACAAATCGCGCAGTTGCGCTGGGCAGTAGGCCGCGATCAGAACACTGACGGCGCGGTCATC
>DAOTTO010000107.1:0-9413 GCA_034437895.1 Anaerolineae bacterium
GATAAGCCCTTTAAGTTATTAAATTCAGACTCAATCACGATCATCGGATCGGTAATGGCATATTGCGCGGCAAGGCTGGCAATGGTGTTTTGTGTCCCAATCGCCGTAATCAACACCCCATCGACAGGCGGGATATTGACTAAATCTCCCTCACGCAGCACTTGGATAATCCGTCGCTCATTTGACCAAGCAATCGTCTCTGGTTTAAGGCCAAAAAGTTCAGCGATTTTATTAATAGTATCGCCGCGCTGCACTTGATATTGGATAATCTCATTGCGAGGACGATCAGGAATAGTCGTAAATGGATTGGCGACACTATTTTCAATCCGCATCGAATTGGCAATCGTCTGTGCGCCGATAGGAGTCGCCAACAGTGCGGCGGCTTGGGCGGGGTCAATCGTCGGCAGTTGCGCGATTTGCTGCCCATCCACCGTAACACCGGGTGCGGAAGTCGCTGGAATAGTGGTTGGTACATCTACAACAGGTGCAATCGTCGCCGTCGCCGCTTGGCTGACAATTTGCGTCGGCGGAATCGCTGCTGATTCTTCTTGCGGCGTTAGAAGCAGCCAAACCGTCGCCAATGTAAATCCCGCCGCAGCAAGCAGGCTGATGAGTCCCAACGCCCGCCGCCAGCCCGAAATAGGCTGTCCAACACGACGCTCAAGAGCCGCAGGTCGCAGCGACATAGAAGGATTCGTATCGTCCAACGGATCAACTTCGGGTTCATAGATGTTCTTGTTGTTGCTCAAAAGGATACTCTCTGCTTAAAATTCAAGCCTATTGAAACACCGGGAATAAAGTCTACACCCCACCAACAGGCATGACAAGCGTGGGATGAAGTGGTTAGTTTTTAGTCGTTAGTGGTTAGTCCAAATGCACTTTCGTGGGTAACAAATTCCACACTCATCTTTATATTTTCTCCGCGAAAGTAATGCAAAAATTGGAGTCACCAAGACACTGAGGACACCAAGAGAATTTCTTAAGAATCTTCTTGGCGCTCTTGGTGTCTTGGCGGTAAAAAATTGAATAACTTTCATGGTTTTACTTCTGCGTGTGTATGGTTCAAAAGGCTTTTACTGACCTGATACCGAACTCTAATTCGCGTCACCCAAATTAACGACATCCAAGCCAAACGGTAAACGTGGGCGTAAACCCGGCGGCGGTGCAAGAGAACGCTGGTCGAAATTGGTCACATAAAGGCGATTGCCATAAAGCGCCACATCACTTGAGCCGCGAAACCTGTTTGCGATAATGGTCATCGCGCCGTTTTGCAGCCTGCTCACGCTGTTATCGCCCAAGCCTGCCAGATAAATCACGCCATCGGGCGAGATCGTCACCCCATCATAAGCGGGGGTATCGGCTGCGTCGTCATTCCGATAAAGAGTTTCTGTTGTTTGTCCATCCAAGCTGACGCGGAAAACAGCATCCGTTTCCGGGTCGGTGATGATAATCGACGGATTGGACGGGTCATAGGCTAACCCAGTCGCAATGACCTGCTCGAAGTCGATCACATCCGGCGGCACAACCCACCACAACGCGCCGACTCCTTCATTATCAAAGCGCCATACCTCACGCCGTCCCCGATCACTCACATACACATTACCGTTTAGGTCAATCGCAAGGTCATCCGGCGCGACAAATCCGGTGGTGTCGTCAATCCGCCCAAATTCGCTGATTTCGCCCGTCGGACTCATACGCCAAATGATGCCGCCTTGTGCGCGGAAATCCGAATCGACTCGATCTAGCACGAAAATTGCGCCTTCGGGATTAATCGATAACGCTGTTACCGCGCCAAATTGATCGCGTGTGCCGGGGAGTTCAGTGATCGCGCCTTCTGGTGAAATCCGCCAAACCGTCCCGCTGACATAGCTGGCAGTATAGATATTTCCGGTCATATCGACTTCTACTGTCGCGGGATAAGCGTCGTCATCCGGCAGTTGAACAAATTCGGCAACCGTCATATTTTCCACCAGCGCGGTAGAACTCACACGCGGACTAGCGTTATACGTCAGCAAAATTCCTGTCAGCGCCGCCGCGAAGAGCAAAAATGCGCCGCCGCCGAACATCAAAATAAAGATGATCGTGCGCTGACCTCGATTAAGTTTTTGAATCCGTTGAATCATGAATCGTTATCCCTATACGCCTAATTGTTTGAGCGCCCACTTTGCCGTTTCGCGGACACCCTCGTCTGTATCTTCCGTTAAAGTATGCAGCGGCTCAACCGCCCGTTGATCGGCTAATTTCGCCAGTGTTTCCGCGATAAAAATCTTGCTCGTGTCGTCAGGTTCGCTCATGAGGGCAATTAACAATGCATCGACTACCGCCGCCCCACCGATTTGCCCCAAAGTCCGCGCCGCCGAATAACGCACATCATAATCGGTATCATCCAGCACGACTGAAACCAATGGCATGACGGATCGTCCCTCTGGGAGCAAAGCCAGTGCTTCCGCCGCCGCCATACGAATCTCGATTTCGACGACCTGAAGCTGCATGATGATGGCTTCCAGCGCCCGAAAATCGCCCTGCCGCCCCAGCGAATCAATCACTTTTGCCCGCACCTGCACATCGTCATCCGCCAGCGCGGAAACCAGCGGCATCACGACGCGATCATCCTTCATATTGCCGAGCGATTCCGCCGCCCGCAGCCGCACCGTTGCGTCCTTGTCGTTCAGCACCGAAATCAACGGCTCTACGATACGAAAATCACGCTGGCGACCCAACCACCACGCCGCATTCCGCCGTTCATCCGCATCAGACGATTTGAGGTAAACGATATAATCTTCTAAAGTTGGTTCAGTCATCGCCTTTAACCACCGTGTACTTGCTTACGCACTTAAGGGAAGTTTTCGGTAGAGGCGACTCGGCGAGTCGCCCCTACAAAAGACCACAACCTGCGTAACGTGAGTTACTTAAAATATCCCGATCAACTGACTAAAGTCACGATCACGCTCAATGTGACAATACTGCCTAGCGTACTGCATATCACCACGCCGTTGACGAAATCCGAATCACCGCCGAATTGTGTCGCCAGCACACCCGCGATGACCGCCGTTGGCATGGCGGAAGTCGTAATCGCCACTTGCGCCGCTAATCCGGTGAGATGGAACAGCATCACCAACAAAAATCCGATCATGGGGCCTGCGATCAGCCGCACACCGCTTGCCAGCAAAATCAAACGCAGCCGCCCGCGAATCACCGCCCGGCCTAGTTGCAATCCTAACACAATCAGCATCGCCGGAATCGTCCCATCTGCCAGCAGATTGACGGTGCGTTCAAGCGCCAGCGGCAGTTTGATCCCAGTCAGATTAAACGCGAGGCCGATGATGGTGCCGTACATCAGCGGAATGGTGAACACATTAAACAGCGCAGTTCGTGTAGAAACCGTCCCCCGCGAGGCGAAATAAACGCCTAACGTGTTGGCAATCACTGAGGACATCACATAATACATCACAGCATAGGGACGAGCCGCGCTGCCATACGCAAATTCATTAAAGGCAATGCCGTAATTTCCGGCGTTCAACGCCACCATACTCAAGATGAAAGCACTCTCGACTCGTCTTTCCAGCCGGAGTGTCCGCGCCAACCCAATGCTGATGATCGCCATAATAAGCGCGACACACACCGCCAGCACCATCAACCGTCCGAGTTCACCGTTCAGATTGGCATTCGCCATCCCTTCCAACGCCAGAAAGGGCGAAAAGAGATACAAAATCATGTTGGAAAGGATACGTGGATCAGGATTAAACGCCCGCCCATAAGCCGCCCCCAACGCGACGATCAGCAAAATCGGCGCGATGACGTTGACAATCGTGTTGAATAAAGCGGGCATCCATCGGGCTTTCGGTGAAAAATGGCACAAAGGCGATTGTAGCGGTGGGGAAAGGTTTCATCAATGACGAGCCATATAAGGACTATCTATTTTGTGATAGGATTTAGCCAGTTGTGTAAATTTTCGAGGGCGTACTTTTGGCTTCATTACTAGCGCGGATGAGTCTTATTTTGATTTTCACGAGCGTCCTTTTTATCGGTGCGGCGCTCTTAGTCGGTTCACAGCTAGAGGCCGAAATCATTTCCGCAACAGTTGCAGATGATAATTACAACTTTAGCCATTTTATGTTGGTGGAACCGAATCGTATGTTGTATGTGCAGTTGAACTCGCCCCTAGAGAATACAATTGGTTCAACCTTATCTTTCCAAACAGGGTATGATTCGATCATACTCACTCAGACAATAGAAAATAACATCAATCATTTGACCTTTTATTATTACAATTTAGACAATGGGCGACTTGAAATGCTGCAAGAAATCTGGAAACCCATTGTTGATATAACGACAACCACATTTACAATCAGTAATCTATATTTTACTGATTTTCCCTTTGCGTGGTCGCCTGACGGCAAATATGTAGCTGTCTATAAAACCGACACGCACAATCTCCACGTCATTGAGCTAGAGACATTTGAGACTGTCGCCAACGTAGATATAGTGATAAATATGGATTCGGAGTCCTTCTATTGGCTACCTGACGAGACGACAATTTTAATCCGGCAAGTAGGCGCAATCTCATTATTCGATGTTCAAACAAATGAACTTGGATATTTCCCGGTTAATAATGCGGCATCTTATGATATGTCTTGGTCGAAGGATGGTAAAGGGGTCATTATAAACTACCGAAATGAAGATCAGCCCACTCAATTATTCAATCGCCACACTATGCAATACGAATCCTATTTAGATTCTCACTCAGCAATGTGGTTTGAATGGTGTGGTGAGGAGTATCTTGCCTTAATCAAAGATTACCAAATTACTGCGCTCATCGATTTGGAAACTCATGAGCAAATTCCATTTCCCTTGCCTGATGAAGCAACCCTTAGCGTAAATACTTGGGCATGGCACCCAGAAGCTAAGACTTGGGCATTGATCCTCCCAGTGGGAGGAACATCGCTCATGCGACCTGCATATTTTTACCATTGTTTTACTGATGAGTATTCGTTGTTTCAAGAAGAGATGCAGATATGGACATGGACGAAGGACGGATTTATCTATGAAACACCCGATCCGAGTGGAATACGCAATCTAATGTATCAGGCTTATGTGATGGATAATGGTACTACAACAACTGAGCAAATGAGCTATATTCCTGCCGATTTTGATTCCATATACGAATGGGAATGGCAAGAATGGTCTGAAGATATGAGTAATGCTATCGGTTTGGGTCATGTCGTTTACAGGCTGTTTCGTTATAGTGTGGCGACAGGGAAGGTACTCTACTTAACTCCAGCCGACCAGATAATCACACAGGCTTATTATTGGCGTTAAAGCGATTAGGAAAATGACTCTATGACAGGCAGCGCGGCACAACAATTTATTTGCGGGGCGGGGGCGTTTATCGGCACAATGGTGTTTTTAGTCATCGGCTTTAAAGTTTTGCATGGGCCGGATTATCGCAAAGATGCGCCGCCCAAGGATGAGAAATAGGATAGCGCCGCTTGAATTGCCTCCTATTCAGCATTATCTTTCTTTGTAATTCGTCCATTGAAGCGATGAGCAACTGACAAGTTCGCTTTTAGCTTAAAAAACTCATCGCTCGTTACTCATCATTCATTGCTGATTGCTAGAAAGAATTTCCCGTGCCTAAACAACCCTTGATGGTTTTTCCAGTACAAGCGCCTGTCATGCAAAACCGCTTTGATTTACACAGCGTCATAATCGAGGCGATTGCCGCCAGCGAAAATACGCTGCAAGACGGCGATGTGCTGGCTGTTTCCAGCAAATACGCCGCCATCAGCGAAGGCCGCATCGTGCATCTGGATGGCGTGGTCGTCAGCGAAAAAGCCGCCGAAATCGCCGCCCGTTACAATATGCACCCCCAGATGGCGCAGCTTGTCTTGCAGGAAGCCGATCACATCTTCGGCGGAATCCCGCTTGGCTTTTTGCTCACGCATAAAGATGGCATCATCTCCCCGAATGCCGGATTAGATCGTTCCAATATTCCCAGCGGCAACGTCGTGCTTTTTCCGGCAGAACCCTATCAAACCGCTGCCGACATTCGCAGCGCGATTTATGCCCGTTTAGGGATAAAAATCGGCGTGATTTTAACTGATAGCTGGCTGATGCCGGGACGGTGGGGGACGACAGGAGTGGCGCTGGCGACGGCGGGTTTCCATCCGGTGCAGGATGAACGCGGGAAGCTGGATTTATTCGGCAATCCGATGCAGGTCACGCAGCGCGGTATCGCCGATCAAATTTGCTCGTGCGCCCAGATGGTGATGGGTGAGCGCGACGAAGCCACGCCTCTGGCGATTGTGCGGAACACAGGCGTAGAAATGACTGACGCGCCGATCACTGTCGAAGATGTCTCGATCCCCTGGGATTTGGATATTTACGTCGAATCGCTCACGCTTGGTCTGCTGCCTGATGGTGCGCCGCGTGAATCCAAGAGTGCCAGCCTGAACCAAAATACAAAAATGTCTCGATAAAATAGACGCTGCAAAGTAATTTGAAACGATTGAACCACCAAGTCACGAAGAGCGCCAAGAAGATTTTTAAGAAATTCTCTTGGTGTCCTTCAGTAATCCTCGATAAATAATTGGAATTTTTTGAACCACCAAGGCACCAAGAACACCAAGAATTTGAACTTAAATCTCTGTGTTCTCTGCGTCCTCAGTGGTTACATCTTTTTCCATTTACTTACGTCGGTCTACTTTCGTCTTGGTGGTTCCAATTTTTTGTATTATTTTCGCAGATATACTTTTGCGATTAAGCGATACCAGAGCGCTTTTGGGTACGGCGAGAAAGCGCGTCCACGATCACAGCGGTCAGAAGCACCAGACCTGTAATGATGAACTTGATACCGGAGCTTAAGCCTAACAGCCCCATGCCATTATCCACGCTGGCGATCACGAGTGCGCCCAATATCGCGCTGGAAACACGTCCACTGCCACCAAAGAGGCTTGTTCCGCCAATAACGGCTGCCGCAATCGAGTTGAGCAGCAGATTACCACCGCCCGCATTCGTATCCACCGAACTCAAGCGAGAAGCCAAGATAATGCCGCCTGCGCCTGCCATCGTACTCGAAATCATGAAAACAATCACGCGGATGCGCTCAACGGCGATACCTGCACGTCGCGCCGCCTCTTTATTGCCGCCGACAGCATAGACATAACGTCCGAAGCGGGTTTGCTCGGCGATAAAACTTAGGACGACCAACAAAATCATGAGGATAATACCGACAACGGGTAAACCACGATCCTGATTAGCGACATAAACTGCGCCGCCCACGATCAACGCTAACAAAAGCATCTGGAGGCCGATGATCTGCAACGGCTTTGTGCTAAGTCCCTGCCGTTTGCGCGAACTCACTTGCTGGAATTGACTTAAAGCGAAAAAGCCAATAAAGGCCGCCGCTGCAAGCCATCCCCAGATTTGCGGTAAGAACTGTTTGGTGATGCCTTTAATAACCGGGTCTTGGATAATGACCGTACCGCCGCCGCCGATCATAATCAGCACAACGCCATTCCACGCTAGAAAGCCCGCCAATGTGACGACGAAGGAAGGCACTTGAAAGGTGACAATAATCAGCCCATGTAGCAGTCCAATGCAAGCCGCCGCCACCAAAGCCGCCGCCACCGCTAGATACCATGGCCAGCCATTGGGTTCGCGCAGGAGCAGCGTCATCCCGACAGCGGCAACCGCACTCACATAACCGACAGAAAGATCAATTTCGCCTAAGAGCAGGATAAAGACCAACCCGTAAGCAATCGTGGCGATGCCCGCCATCTGGACGATTAAATTCACTAAATTAAGGGGGGTCAAAAAATTGTCATTTTGCGATTGAAAAATGACACCGATAACGACTAAGCCTAATATAATCGGGAGCGAACCGAGATCGCCAGCGCGGACACGTTTAAAGTAACCACGAATATAATCTCCGGCAGTCTGTGGGCCTTGGTTGGCAAGAAAGGCATTTTGCGGCGGTGCTGCCGTCTCATTAATCGTACTCATGACTCTATCATCCCCGGAACGTGTTGAATTTTGCCTGCGGTAATGGCTGTTACGACTTCTTGTTGGTTGGTTTGCGCGGAGACAAATTCATCCACTTTATGCCCCAAACGCAGCACTGTGATGCGATCTGCGACCTCGAAGATGTCATGCAAATTGTGTGAAATGAGGATTACTGCCAACCCTTTGGCGGCTAGCCGCTTGACTAGATCAAGCACTTGGCGCGTTTGGGCGACACCGAGCGCGGCAGTGGGTTCATCGAGAATCACTAAACGCGAATTCCACATGACGGCCTTAGCAACGGCAATCGCTTGGCGCTGACCACCGGAAAGCCCAGCAACAGGGGTGCGAACCGAGCGTAAAGTGCTGACCGACAGGGAATTAAGCGTGTCGATGCAGGCTTGTTCCATGCTTTCCTCATCCAGCCGCCAAGGACTTTTAATCCGTTCACGGCCTAAAAACATATTGGCAACGACATCCAAATTATCGGCCAGCGCAAGGTCTTGATACACAACTTCAATCCCTAACGCGGCGCTGTCACGCGGGGCAGAAATATGCACCCGTTTACTGTCAAAATGAATCTCACCTTCATCTGTCGGATAAATACCCGCGATACATTTGATGAGGGTCGATTTCCCCGCGCCGTTATCGCCTACCAGCGCCATAACTTCGCCAATGCTGGCGGTAAAATCTACTTTGGAAAGGGCTTGCACAGCACCAAAGCGTTTGGAAACCCCTTGTAATTGAAGTAAAGGTTGGTCGGACAAAATGATTTCCTTCTAGCTTTCTATCTCTAAATGGTTCTCTAAACGTAATAGACCCCAAATATACAAGTGGGGATGCCATAAGACATCCCCACAGGAGTTGTAACAGTTCGTTAGCCTCTAAGCTGGGTATTAACGCTGGTCAGCCGGAGGGCAATATTGCTCGAAGTCACCGACGCAGATTTCTTCCCAAGTGCGGAAGCCATCAGCGATGACGGTTTCGGCGATGTTGTCGATGGTGACGGAGACCGGAACCAGCAGCACAGACGGCACATCATTAGTGCCGTTGTTCACAACACCCGTCGCCATCGCGGAGGTGTCCTCGCCATTGAGGATCGCCACTGCCAACGCTGCTGCTGCTTCTGCTTCGGCTTTGATGGCTTTGTAAACGGTCATGCTCTGGCGGCCCGCCAGAATGTTCTGGATGCCACCGACAGTCGCATCTTGACCTGTGACGGGGATGTAAGGCAGCCCTTGATTTTCCAGCGCGGCGATGACTGCACCAGCCAAGCCATCATTGGCGGCAACCGCAGCATCAACTTCACCACCAGCGGCGGTGAGAATCTGCTCGAAGATCACCAAGGCTTGTTGGTTGTCCCAATCGGGGACGGACTGAGCATCGACCAACGTCCAGTCGCCGGAGTCGAA
>DAOTTO010000108.1:0-8763 GCA_034437895.1 Anaerolineae bacterium
GCGTTCAAAGTTGACCCCGGCAGCAAGACCACCGGAATGGCGTTAGTCGCAGACTTCAAACGGGGTAAGCGCTTGATCTGGTCGGCGGAATTAGCCCATCGTGGGCAGCAGATCAAAGACGCGCTGGAATCGCGGCGCTCATTGCGGCGTGGGCGCAGAGCGCGTCATACCCGCTATCGTCCAGCGCGGTTTGAGTGTCGCCGCCGCGCTGCGGGTTGGCTGCCGCCGTCGCTCATGAGCCGCGTAGATAACATCGTGACGTGGGCAAACAAGTTAGGTCGCTTTTCGCCGTTGGCCTCTGTCAGTCTGGAACTGGTTAAGTTCGATATGCAGGCCATGCAAAACCCTGAAATCAGCGGCGTAGAATACCAGCAAGGCGAATTGATGGGCTATGAAGTCCGTGAATACTTGCTGGAAAAATGGGGACGGAAATGTGCTTACTGTGGGGTGGAAAACGTGCCGTTTGAAGTCGAGCATATCAACCCAAAATCGCGGGGCGGCTCAAACCGTGTGAGTAACCTCACTATCGCTTGTCACGACTGTAACGACAAAAAAGGCAATCAAACGGCGGCTGAGTTTGGGTTTCCCGACATTCAGCGCAAAGCCAAAAAGCCTCTGAAAGACGCGGCGGCGGTCAATGCCTCACGCCGGAAGTTGCACGACGTGTTCGCTGATTCAGGTATTCCGTTGGAAGTCGGCACAGGCGGACGTACCAAGTTCAACCGTATTAAGCAAGACTATCCTAAGACGCATTGGCTCGATGCAACTTGCGTAGGCGAAAGTGGGGCGTGTGTCTTTGTTTCGCCTAACCATGCGCCACTGCTCATCAAGGCCACAGGGCGGCAATCGCGCCAGATGTGCCGCCCGGATAAGTACGGGTTTCCGCGCACAGGCGCGAAGCAAAGCCGCGTGGTAAAAGGTTTCCAGACGGGCGACATGGCAAAGGTCGTCGTCACCGCTGGAAAGAAAATTGGCAGCTATATCGGGCGAGTGGCGGTACGAAGCTCAGGCAGCTTTGATATCACCACCCGCACAGGCACGGTGCAGGGTATTGGCTACAAATACTTCACCCCGCTTCACCAATCAGACGGCTACACCTATATGAAAGGAGAACTTGCGCTTCCTCCCCCTGCCTAAAGGCAGGGGTATCCGCGCAAGGAATTTGATGAGAGGAATTTTTGTGTTTGAATCAGATGATTCGCACCTTTTACCCCACCCCCCGACCCCCTCCCCGAACTCAAGGAGGGGGAGAAAACACGACGTTCTGCTGTCGCTCGGAGGTCTGGGGTGGGGTAATTTATTAAGGAGCATTATTGTTCCATTAGTCACTCATTCACATATTGCTCATTACTCATCACTTATAACCGAAAGGACACACTATGAAAGTCACCGTCATTGGCGGCGGATCGTCATATACGCCGGAACTGATTCATGGATTTTTGGAACGGGTGGAAAGTTTCCCGATCACTGAGTTATGGCTGATGGATGTTTTGCCGGAACGGCTGGAAGTGGTCGGCAAGTTCGCGCAGCGGATGGTCGCCACCAAAGGATCGCCGTTTGAAGTGCATCTGACGACCAATCAACGCGATGCCGTTAAAGGTGCGAGTTACGTCACGACACAGCTTCGCGTCGGTTGGATGGCGGCGCGGCGTGAGGATGAATATCTCGGCTTTCGGCATGGACTGGTGGGGCAAGAGACGACAGGTGTCGGCGGCATGGCGAAGGCGCTGCGGACGATTCCCGTGATTCTCAAGATCGCGGCGGATATGCGCGATTTTGCACCGGGGGCGCTGCTTGTCAATTTTACCAATCCCGCCGGACTCGTGACGGAAGCGCTGTCCCGTTATGCGCCGGATGTGCCTTCGGTTGGCGTGTGTAACGTGCCGATCACGGCTAAGATGCATATGCTCCAAGACTTAGGTATCGACGCGGAAGGTGTGAATGCCGAGTTAGATACCCTCGGCCTGAATCACTTAACATGGCATCGCGGCTTTTCTGTCGATGGCGAGGATATGTGGTCGCGAGTGCTGGAACATAAACTCACCGAGTTACGCGCTGCGCCGCAGCCTGAATGGGACGTTGCCACCATCGAATCGTTGAAGATGATCCCTAATTACTATTTGCAGTATTTTTATTATACCGAGCGCAAAATCGCGGAGCAGGCCAAATGGCCGCCTTCTCGTGCCGAAGCGGTGATGAAGATTGAAGAGGGGCTTTTACAGCAGTATGCCGAACCAGACCGCACCGAACCGCCGGAGGGATTGATGCAGCGCGGCGGCGCGTATTATTCGACGTTGGCGACGCAACTGCTCAAGGCGCATTACAATAACACGGGCGAAACGCACGTCGTCAACGTGCCGCATCGGGGCGCAGTCGCGGGTTGGCCTGAAGATTGGGTGCTGGAAATTCCGTCGCGGATTGACTCGGCGGGGGTTCATCCGCTGCCGACAGAACCACTTCCGCTGGCGTGCTTCGGGCTGATCGCGCAGATCAAGGCGTATGAACTGCTGACGGTTGAAGCAGCCGTCAACGGAGATCGGGATGCGGCCTATCAAGCCCTGCTGACTCATCCGCTGGGGCCGTCTGCCGATCAGGTGCAAACGGTGTTAGATGATCTGCTGACGACTAATCGGGCGTATTTGCCGCAATTTTTTAATACCTAACCAAGCTGTTTTGTAGGGGCGAGATAATGAATGCGGATATTCGCGCTTTTTACCCCACCCCCCGACCCCCTGCCCGAACTCAAGGAGGGGGAGAAAATGCGGGACGTGAGCGGGTGTTTTGTTCCCTTGACCCATTTCTGGGGAAAGGGTTAGGGATAGGGGTTAACCGTCTCAATTTGTTAAACTGTATAATCTCGCCCGATTTCGTTTAAATGATGTCCATGAATCTTACAGGGAATAATCGAATGCGTTATTTTCTCGGCATTGATACAGGCGCGACCAAAAGCCATGCGCTAATTGCAGACGAAACCGGGCAGATCGTCGGGTTTGGCGAGGGCGGCACAGGCAACCCCGAAATTATCGGGTACGATGGATTGGCGCGGGTGCTGAACACCATCACGGATGTCGCGCTCGATACTGCCAAGATCGAAAAAAACCAGATTGCAGGCATGGGATTCGGGATCGCAGGCTTCGATTGGCCTTCTGATCGGATGCCCACCAGCCAAAGTATAGAGGCATTGGGAATCGATGCGCCGTTTGAATTGGTCAACGACGCGATGCTTGGCGTAATCGCTGGCACATCCGAAGGATGGGGCGTGGGCGTGGGCGCTGGCACAAGCTGTAACTGCTGGGGGCGTGACCGTCATGGTCGCGAAGGCCGAATCACGGGCAACGGTGCAGCGATGGGCGAATATGCTGGCGCACATGAATTGGTGCGAAAAGCGTTTGAGGTCATCTCACGCGCATGGAGTCAGCGCGGCCCTCAAACGACGCTTACAGTAAAACTACTCACTTACACCGGCGCGAGTGACGAAATTGATCTGTTTGAAGGCATCGCCAGAAAACGCTATAAGATCGAGGCCAAAGCTGCACCGTTGATCTTCGAGGCGGCGGCGGAAGGCGATTCCGTCGCGCAGGAACTCATCGAATGGGCGGCGCGAGAATTGGGCGGATTGGCGCTTGGCATTATCCGGCAGCTCCACTTTGAAGCGCTCGATTTTGAAATCGTCCTCGCTGGCAGTTTTTATAAAGGCAGTCCGGTGATACAAACCGTCATGCAAGAGACGATTCACACCATCGCGCCGGGAGCGCGGCTCGTCCGTCTGACGGTGCCGCCTGTAGTCGGCGGTGTGCTGCTCGGCATGGAGCAGGCGGGGGTCAATTTTACGGCGGCGCGGCTTAAGCTACTGGAATCGGCAGATTTTATGAACGCCATCTCGGTCAATGAAGAAGTCTACAACGAAGAAGCCTAAACCGCACAAAATTTCTAGATTTGGCGCGAATTTACAATACCTTGAACGGACATCTTGCTAAAATAGGAGTCACTTAACGACGATGATCTACAGTGAGGTGTCTGTTATGAGTGATTTACCTATTATTGTGTTTGATTCCCAAGACACATGGACGCAGTGGCTAGAAGAAAATCACACGGAGTCACAGGGGTTGTGGCTTAAAATCGCCAAAAAAGAATCGGGACATTCGTCTGTTTCGTATGCGGAAGCGCTTAATGTCGCGCTCTGTTTCGGCTGGATTGATGGGCAAAAGGGTAAATTTGACGATGCCTATTGGCTGCAAAAATTTACGCCGCGCCGCGCAAAGAGCATTTGGTCACAGATCAATCGAGAGAAAGTGGATGGGTTGATCGCCGAGGGGAAAATGCGCGAAGCCGGACTCAAAGAGATTGAGCGTGCGAAGGCCGATGGGCGCTGGGAAGCGGCGTATGCACCGCAAAGTAAAATCACCATCCCTGATGAATTTCAGGCGGCGTTAGATCAAAATCCCACAGCGCAAACCTTTTTTAATGGACTCAACAGCGCCAACCGTTACGCCATCCTTTTTCAGATTACCACCGCCAAAAAAGCCGAAACACGTCAGCGGCGCATCGAAAAATTGATTACGATGCTGAACGCACAAGAGAAACTTTATGATTAAAGGGGAATTTAATCAATTCACCGTGCGCTCTGTGGCTTCTGTGGTTAAAAGAATTTACCGGAAGCAGCATTAAGTGGGTACACAAAACTAATACAAAAATTGGAACCATTTAAGCGAAGCGACGACACGCAAGACATCAAGAGAATTTCTTAAAAATCTTCTTGGCGTTCTTGGTGTCTTGGTGGTTAAAAAAATTAAATGACTTTCATGGTTTTACTTTTGTATTCTATATGAAGGAGTAATAATTTGGCAGAGCGCGTCCTCACCTTGCGTGAATTAAACCGAGCCACCCTCGCCCGTCAGTTGCTTTTGCTGCGCGAGTCTTTATCTGTACCGGATGCGATTGCGCGGCTGGTCGGCTTACAGGCACAGCTTCCCATCGCGCCATATGTTGGCTTATGGACGCGGCTGGAAAACTTCGGGCGGGAAAATCTCGCTAATTTGATCGAAGACCGGACGATCATCAAAACGACCTTGATGCGAAGCACCCTCCATCTTTCCACCGCCAAAGATTATCTCCATCTACGGGCGACGCTCCAGCCTGTGCTGACTTCGGCTTTCGAGACCGTGCTTAAAGATCGGGCGAAAGGGCTGGATGTCGAGGAAGTCGTAGCGGCAGCACGGGCTTATATCAGCGAAGAGCCGCGCACCTTTGCCGAAATCAGCGCGATGCTGACCGAACTTAAGCCCGATACGGATGTTGGGGCAATGCGCTACGGTGTGCGGACTCATCTGCCATTAGTCCAAGTGCCGATTTCTAGCGGATGGAGCTATCCGGGAAATTCTAAATTTACGCTGGCGGAATTATGGCTGAATCAGACTATCCCGACGGAGGCCCATCTCAAAACGCTGATCTTCCGCTATCTTGCCGCTTTCGGCCCCGCCTCAACCACAGACCTTCAAACATGGTCGGGTCTGCCTAAGCTGAAAGACGTGATGGAAACGCTTAAGCCGCAACTCGTCGTCTATCGGGATGAACAGAAGCGGGAGTTATTCGATCTGCCGGATATGCCGCTGCCGGATGCCGACATCCCCGCGCCGGAACGCTTTTTACCTGAATTTGATAACATCCTCCTCTCGCATCAAAAGCGCACCCGCATCGTGGCGGATGCCTATCGTAAGCAGGTCTATTTGCCCGGTCTGCGCGTGGCAGCGACCTTCCTTGTCGATGGATTCGTGCATGGCGCGTGGAAAGTCGAAAAGACCAAAGGTATCGCCACGCTCACGATTACGCCCTTCGTGCCGCTGACAACGCATAATCGCATCGCGCTCATGGAAGAAGCAGAAAAACTTGTCAATTTTATCGAAGCCGACGCAAAATCCTACGAAGTGCGCTTCGCGGATTAATGGCCGAAAACAGATTACGCCAACTTTTCGTGAGAGGTCACAAATCATAAGGCTACTCTCTTGTTTTCGCTCTGAACCTGCGTTATAAATCACTTGATGTGAGGGGTCACTATTTTGTTTAAAAGACTCAGATGAAAATACTGATTTTGGGCGGTACCGGACTCATCAGCACTGCGATAACCCGTGAATTTTTGGCGCGGGGCGATGAAGTCACGCTGTATAATCGTGGGCAGGCCGAAGCGCGTTTTCCCAATGGCGCGAAACGGCTTTATGGAGACCGCAACGACTTCGCGGCTTTTGAAGCGCAGATGACGGACGCAGGCCATTTTGACTGTGTGATCGATATGATCTGCTTTACGCCGGAGCAAACCCAAAGCGATCTTCGTGTCTTTAGAGGACGTGCCGGACATTTCATCTTTTGCAGCACGGTCAACGTCTATACCAAACCTGCCGACCACTACCCCATCCGGGAAGATGCTCGCCGCGAACCCATCAACGATGATTATGGCACGAAGAAAGCGCAATGTGAGGATATTTTCCTCACCGCGCACAGCGCCGATTTTCCGGTGACGATCATTCGTCCGGGGGCGACTTATGGCGAAGGCGGCCTGATTATCCACACCTTCGGTTGGAACACGACATTTCTTGATCGTCTGCGGAAGGGCAAACCCGTTGTGGTGCATGGGGACGGGACGGCGCTGTGGACGATGTGCCATATTGAGGATGTTGGTCATGCTTTTGTGACGGCTGCTGGGAATTCCGCTGCGTATGGCAAGGTCTATCATGCCACAGGCGAGGAATGGATGACGTGGGATCGCTTTCATGAAATCGTGGCGCAAGGCATCGGTGCGCCGCCGCCCAAGCTCATCCATATCCCCACAGATTTACTCGGCAAAATCGCGCCAGTTCGCGCCGGAATCACCGTCAATAACTTCTATGGCAACAATATTTTCGATAACACCGCCGCCAAAACGGATTTGGATTTGCATTACACCGTGACATGGCTGGAAGGGGTGCGGCGGACGGTGGCGTGGCTGGACGCGAATCACAAGATTGCCAACAGCGACGATGATCCGTTTGATGACCGCATTATCGCCGCGTGGGAGCATCTTACCGCACAGATGAAAACGACGCTGGCCGATCTGGAAGTTTAGCCGCCCATGCCAAGTTTTAAACCCTCACGAAAATCCACCATTTACGATGTCGCGGCGCGGGCAGGCGTATCGTACCAGACGGTTTCGCGGGTCATCAATAATAATCCGAATGTTTCCAGCAAAACGCGCAGCCGCATTATGCGGATTATAGAAGAGCTGGATTATCGCCCCAATCGCGCCGCGCAAGTGCTGAATACCCAGCGCTCACATACGCTGGAAGTCATCGCGCTTGATCTCTTCACGGGGACACCCGCCATTGATACATTGTCTTCCACCGCCCGCGCATTGGGCTACACCATGATGATCTCCGTCATCACCGCCGAAGACCTAGCGAAAACAATGAACGAGGCTTTTGGGCGTTCCGTTGATGGCTTTATCTTTATTTTGTCCACATCAAATATCGCTTCTGCCGACCTCGCCACGCTTACCCGCGAAATCCCTTTTGTACGCATAATCGCCGAATATGGCACAGATATTCCATCAGTTGTGTTCGATCAAGCGTATGGAACACGCCTCGTCGTCCAGCATTTGCTCGGCCTCGGACACCGCCAGATCGCCGAAATCAGTGGGCCACTCGACACACTTGATGCGTCGCTGCGCCATGACAGCTTTATCGCGGTCTTGGCGGAAGATGGACTTTTGCCAACGGCATCGGTTTGCGGTCATTTTTCTGTCGAGAGTGGCTACACCGCCTGCTTAGACTTGTTAGCCAGCCAGCAGCCTTTTACAGCGATTGTCGCCGCCAATGATTCAATGGCGATTGGGGCGCTTCATGCCTTGCGCGAAAAAGGATTGCGTGTCCCGCAAGATATGTCGGTGGTCGGCTTTGATGACAGCACTTATGCCGCCTATACCTATCCGCCGCTGACCACCGTCCGCCAGGATTTCGCGGTGATGGCGCTGCTGGCGACGGAATATCTGGTGGCGCTTATCGAAAAACCGGATACGCCGATTTATCAGCAGGTACTGATGCCAGAGTTGATTGTCCGGCAAAGTACGCGCCAAATCGGATAAACTGAAGTTCTCTATTCACGCAAAGCAAGGGACTGCTGAGATGACGACATCGCATGAAAAAAATGAACATACCCGCCTAATCGAAACGTTTTATGGCTGTTTTAAGCAAAAAGATTATCAAGGCATGACGGCCTGCTATCATGACAACATCGCATTTTCCGATCCGGTCTTTACCGATTTAAAAGGCAAACAGGCCGCCGCCATGTGGCACATGTTGTGTGAGCGCGGCAAAGATATGACGCTGGCGTTCAGCGGCGCACAAGCACAAGGCACCACAGGCCAATGTCATTGGGAGGCGACCTATACTTTTTCATCAACCGGGCGGAAGGTGCATAACATCATCGACGCGACTTTTGATTTTAAAGACGGCAAAATCATCAGTCATCATGACCAGTTTAATCTGTGGCGCTGGACACGCATGGCGTTAGGCACGTCCGGCATCTTGCTTGGCTGGAGTCCGATTGTGCAAAACAAAGTCCGGCAAACCGCTATGTCTGGCTTAAACGCCTTTATCGAGAAACACCCTGAGTATCAATAACAGGACTTTCGCTTACCTCACCCCCCGGCCCCCTCTCCAATACTTGGAGAGGGGGAGAAAAACGCATCTTGAAGTCCCCTCTCCATGCAATGGGGAGGGGATTTAGGGGTGGGGT
>DAOTTO010000109.1:0-1937 GCA_034437895.1 Anaerolineae bacterium
GATGCAGCGCGGCAGCCATTCCAGCGTTTGCACGCGGCGCAAACGCCGATCCCATCCGCGTACTAAGCCGCTGAGGTCATGATAGCGTTCCGGCTGTTGAATTGTTGTTTGTGTCGCCATAGGGCTTTTGACTCGTCACTTTTATCGTTTAACTTTTAGAAATTACGCGGTTCATAGTGATTAGTTTTTAGTCAAAGCAAGCGGTAAGGAAAATTTTTGTCCTTACTAAGCCTTACTAAGAACTATGAACTAACGACTTTTATCACAAAACTAGGTCAATTGGGTAAGTCCCAACTTTTTTAATCATAACCGCAAAAATGCGATTTGTCCTGCCTTGATGACGTGTTCGTGACATACTCCCCACGCCTAAAGGCTGGGGCTTCTGACGTTAACGCCGGATGCCGCGCTTTTTGCCCGGTCTTCCACCGACTGAGACAGCATGAGGCGATGCCCCGCCTCAACAATGTTGATCGCTGCGTTATGATCGCGGTCTAAGGTCAGATGACACTTTTCGCAGCAGAAAGTACGCTCTTTGAGTGCCATCGGTTGGCAATGCCCACAGCCTGAACACTTGCCCGTTGTCAATTCCCATCGGTCAACCAAAATCACGCGCTTGCCGCGTTTCATCGCCATCCACTGCACGATCCTGATAAACTGCGCGAAGCCAAGATCGCTGACTTTGCGTCCCCACAAGCGTTTCATACCGTCCATGTTCAAGTCTTCAAACACGAGCGTGTCGTACTGATAGAACAGTTTATGCGCGAGTTGAAAATGGAAATCGCGGCGTTTGTCGGCAACCCGAATATGCCGTCGGGCAAGATGCTTTTTGCAGTTCTTTTTATTCGCGCTGCCATCCACTTTCTTCGAGACTTGCCGTTGAATAGTTCGCAATCGTGGCAAGTCTTGGCTGAAAAACTGCGGCGATTCAATACAATGCCCATCATTTGTAGTCAAAAAAGTCTTAAGTCCGAAGTCGAAACCGCCGATTTCACCCGTGCTGATTTCGTTTTCGAGATTGACTTTCTCCACCACCGAGAAGCACACCCACAATCGGTCTGCCACATCCCGCTTCACCGTGACCGTTTTCACCTCGCCGCGCATCGGGCGATGTTTCACAAATTTGTAGTCTCGTCCCAAAAGCCTGATATGTCCGGTACGCTTAGGGTGTTTCTTTCCGCCGCGCTTGTGGGTATCCTCATGCAGCTTCCACCCCGATTGTTTGAGGGTGAAGGATTTGTATTTCTTGACCTTTTTGAAGCGCGGCGGCTTGCCTTTCTTAGCGAAGAATTTCTGCCACGCGGTTTCGTGGCGTTCACAAAGCTGCTGGGCGGCTTGGGAACCGACTATCTCCCAAAACGCAAAGCGCTCGGTCTTCATGCGAAGTTTGCTAATATGTCCCTGCATCCGACCTAGCGGAATGTGCTTTTTAAACAGGCGATAGTAGCGCTTTTTGAGGGCGACAAGGTGATTCCAGATGATACCAGAGACATTAATTGTGTCGTGCAAGTGGAAATTATGCTTGGAAGCATACAGGCGGTACTTGTAGGTTCGGCGCAATTCGACTATAGTCTGCACAGCTCTAATTCCGTATTGATTGGAGAGTTGGTGGGGACGGCAATCCCGCGACCAACACCCTTAAGCATAGCCCGTTTTTTCATGAGCGTCAACTCCGCCTTATATCCCCATCGCTCAAGCGAGGAGCTTTACGGCGTTTTTTGGTAATGAGAGAAGTTCCAATCAGCGGGTTTGCTGCAAGGCATGATCAGCCAAAATAAGCGCACGGGCATCTTGCAAAGTGGGGGCGGTGCGCCATGTGGTGATGCGGTTAAGGCTGGCGAAGGTCGAAATAATCATATTGGTGAAAGGGCTGCCGCCCGCGATCACGATCAGCCCAACATTGTCTGGTAATTGACGATGCAGACGATTAAATTCGCCCA
>DAOTTO010000110.1:0-9628 GCA_034437895.1 Anaerolineae bacterium
CCCCCCGGCCCCCTCTCCAATACTTGGAGAGGGGGAGAAAAACGCATCTTGAAGTCCCCTCTCCATGCAATGGGGAGGGGATTTAGGGGTGGGGTAAATGCGTGAGCGAAAGTCCTAAATCGTTATCCGTGTCCCGACAATAACGATTTTGTCATCCCGTATTTCGATATGATGACCTAATCCAATTGCCATAATTCCCTCTAATTGATCCATATAAATTGATTAGCGATATCGGCCTCGACTGTACCCGCCCCACCCGCAATCAACTCATGATAGTCCAACAATGCTTTTACGATAGTGCCTGTATGCTTTTTCCCCTGGAGATCACGCGAAAGGAAGAAAATGCCACTGTGCGATTTTCCTTCCTCTAGCCAATTACTATGATACGTCAAAAATCCTTTGTCGCGGGTAATCAATGTGCGCTTCTGTTCGACAGCCAAAGCGAGATGCTGCAAATCGCTTGCATCTGCCATATCTAGTTCTTCACAATGGACAATATCAACACCCTTATTACGCAATTGAACCACAACTGACTTTGCGACGTGTACATCAGCATAGAATTTGAGTGGCGTTGATGTCATATTCTACAGCCGGAAACGTTTCTCCCAGATGGATTCCAGCTTATAGGCTTTGCGCGGCGCGAGGACCTCCAGCGCTTGTTCCAAGTCGTTGAGGATATCGTCGGTGTCTTCGATACCGATGGCGAAACGAACCAAGTTATCTTTGATGCCGAGCGCCAACCGTTCTTCAGTCGATTTTTCGTAGTAGCTCATGATAGCTGGCTGCTCAATCAAGCTCTCCACCCCACCGAGGCTGGGCGCGATATAAGGGATTTGCAGCGCATCGACAAACTTGGCCGTCGTCATCAGATCGCCTTTGACCTCGAAGCTAATCACGCCGCCGAAGCCTTCCATCTGGCGCACCGCGATGTCGTGATCGGGATGCGAAGCCAGCCCCGGATACCACACACGGTCAATCGCCGGATGCGATTCCAAGAATTGCGCGACGGCCTGCGCGGTTTGATTCTGCTGGCGGACGCGCACACCTAATGTTTTAATCCCGCGCTCCAGCAAATAGGCATTCTGTGGATCGGGCATCCCGCCCAAAACGCCACGCGCATCCCGCAAGGCTTTGATTCGATCCGCCCGCCCGACGACCACACCCGCCAACAAATCGTTATGACCGGAGAGATATTTGGTCGCGCTGTGGACGACGAAATCAATCCCCCATTCCAACGGACGTTGATTCACGGGTGTAGCAAATGTGCTGTCGATTAAAGTACGGACTTTGTATTTACGGCCTAAATCGGCGATGCGTTCCAAATCAGCGATGCGGAGGTAAGGGTTGGTTGGACTTTCAGAGATGATAAAACGGGTCTTCTTGGGGATAATCGCGGCTTCCAGCACATCATAATCGCCATTTGGGACGACGCTGGTTTCGATGCCAAAACGCGCCAGATAAGTCTGACAGAATTGGCGTGTCCGGCGATAACAATCACTCGTCATGACGATATGTGCGCCTGTCGGTAGCACCGCCAGCAGCAGCGATGTGACCGCGTTCATGCCCGATGCGTAAAGCACCGCGTCTTCGCCGCCATCTAAAGCCGCCAGTTTGCGCTCCACTGCCGTAATTGTCGGATTGCCATAGCGCCCGTATTCCTCGCGCTCATCGCCGTCGCCCCATGTTTTGCGCTCCATGAAGTCGATGAGTTCCTGCGTGCTGGAAAAAGTATAAGTCGCCGTCTGGACAATCGGCGTATTGAGGGAATGATGCGCCTTGTTACGGCGGACACCATCATGCACAGCGCGGGTGCTGTCGCCCCGACGAGTCGGTTTTAATTCGGAGAAATCTTCTAACTTTTGCTGCAGATTGCGGAAAACGACCATCACGTCTGCTCCTTTATGGAAAACGAAAACCCGGGCTCCGTCTATCCAGAACTCCGGGTGATGGTCGCTTGTTTTAACGAACAAAAAAGACTTTAGTGAAGTCTCCTGAGTTCGTAACCTGATTTAGATGACATCAGGTGGACGCTCTCATCTGTCAGAGAAAAATTTCTCTGCCGGAAGTGGCACCTTCCCGACATCTAACATTCGGGGGTTGCCGCGGTTTCAAAGGGCCGATCCCTCCACCGCTCTCGATAAGATTTATTTGTATTGTTAAGGATGACGAAACCGCCATCGCTAGAAAATATATCACAAGATTCAAAGTCGTGCAAGCAATTTTGGATTAAAATATGCTAAAGTGCATGAACACGCATAATCAGCATATACTATAAGAGTCGTAACGTAAGGTGGAGGTTCGCTGGTTTGGATTTCAACATTAACATTATGATTATGAGTGGTGTCGAGGATGGCACACTGCTCGACTACAAGACGACGCGCGGAGACGGTGAGACGACCATCGACAAATGGACATTGAGCATTGGTCGGCGCGACGAAAATGACCTCTGCTTACGAAACGATACTTATGTCTCACGCCAACATGCTAACCTGCATTGGAAGAACGAGGCTTGGTGGCTGGAAGACTGCGAAAGTACTAACGGCACATTTATGTCCAATCCCGATAATTTTTTTGAAGATACGCCCGTCAAAGGTATTATCCCGATCAGCGAAGGACAGTTGTTCCGCGTCGGGCGTACTTGGCTGCGTATTCAACTTGTCGAGTAAATTATGCCCACGATTGCACTAAAAGACATTCTCATTAACGCCCGTCAGGAAGCCTATCGAATGCGGCATTTTTATTTGGGCGCGGAACACCTCTTTATCGCCATGTTGGATATTAAAGGCAGTATTGCCGGAAGTATCCTCCAAGAACAGGGGCTTAAGCCCGAATATGTGATTGATGCCATCCGTCGCAAAGTGGGCAAAGGCAGTAAAAACCGCTTGTGGGCGGGTATTCCTAATACCCCCCGCGCCGAAGTTTTACTCGGTATTGCCAACGATCTCGCCCTCGAAAACGGGCGCGAAGAAATCAACGAGCGCGACCTGCTCATTGCACTGCTGGAAGAAGAGGACAGCATTCCGATCCGCGTGTTGAAAGCCCTCAGCTTGCCCGATATGCAAATACTCGCGGAAATCGCCCGCACTTATACGCTCAACCGCGACTCACAGCGGCCTTATGTCAAAGTCGATTTCGGGCCAGAATTTGAACGCGCCGAAACACTAAGCAAAGATCATCTTTTTATTTTGCGCCGGATGTTTTACGGTTACGCGCAAATCCGTGTTGAGCGCCAATTAACGGGCGGTTATACCAAAGCGACACTGCTGGCTGTCACGCCTATCGACGGCGACAATCGGCCTCATGCTACGGTTGTCGTCAAAATTGACGATCACGATACCATTTTGGATGAAGCACAGCGCTACGAATCCTACGTCAAAGGACTGTTGCCTGCCTTAACTGCACGGTTAGAAGATAAACCCGTCGCGCCGGAAACCTCAGATATGGCAGCAATAAAATACACCTTAGTCTCCGGCTATGACCAGATCCCGCACGATTTACGCGCCATTGTGAAAGAGTGGGACGCTCAAAAACTCGGTCAGTGGATTAAAAATGAGCTTTATCCCGCTTTCGGGCGCATTTGGTGGCAGCAGAATCGCCCATTTCGTTTTCAAGTCTGGCGTGAGTATGACTGGCTTTTGCCGCCCGTCCTCACTTTAGAATATACCAAAGATAAAGCGCTACCGAATAATGGGCATGTCTTAAAGTTTCCCGTCAAACGAGCGCGGTTGCACGAACTCGAATATGGCGACATGGTATCTGTCGAAAATTTCACGGTGCAGCGGGTTTATCCTGAGCGCAGCGCGATTCAACTTGCCATCAGTCAAGGCACCGAGTCTATCGCAGCTTATAAAATTGAAGTGCGCGGCGTTGACCTGAGTAAAGATACCTTCTATCGAGGTGAAGTGGTCGATAGCATCGTGGGACGTGTTTATAAGACCCGCAATGAGCAGCTTATTCATGCGATGCGGGCTTTGAGTCCTGATTTTGATACTGCCGGGGAAAAAATTGCCAGCGGCAATGATCTGATCGAAAAACTACCGAATCCCATTATCGCCTATGAGGAAATGCTTGACCGTTATGTGAATGGCTCTCTCAGCACCATTCATGGCGATCTTCATCTCGGCAATATCATGATTGGCCCGAATAACAGCGCCTTCTTAATCGATTTCGCCCATACGCGGGATGGTCATACCGCTTTTGATTGGGCAACGCTCGAAGTCAGCCTGCTAAGTGAAGTCGTCATGCCAGCCGCTGGCGAGAGTTGGGATGATGCTCGCACCGTCCTGCGCTATCTTATTCCGTTTAATGGCAAACAACCGCTGCCAAATACCCACCCCAAAATTGCGACAGCCCTAGAAACTATTCAATATGTGCGTGATATTGCACAAGAGTGTTTGGCATCGCACGAGAGTTGGGCGGAATACTTCACAGCACTGGCGCTTTGCAGCTTACGTGCGCTGACGTGGGGAACCATGCCCATCGCCAGCCGCCGTCTGATGTTTTATGTCGCGGCGCTTTCGATGCACGAACTCCGTACACGCTTCCGGCCTACATCCGAAACCGATACCCCCTCTCCCGAAGAAACCGACATTACCGGACGTTCTACCCTGCTCTAAGAAACAAATGGGACGAGATTTTAGTATCCCGTCCCATTTAAAGTTTCAAAAAGGCTCAAACAGCCTTAATCGCCTAATACGAAGACTGCTGTTGTCCGCGCTGGCACGGTAAAAGTGCCGGTCTCAGGATCGAAAACTGCGTCCTGCACAATCGGATCATGTGAATTGACCTGCACTGGGTGGAGTTCCAAGCCCATACCCATCAAATCCGCCTGTGTAAAAGTGATTTCATCCGGCGAAGCATTGAATAAGGAAACTACGAGCGCATAATTCGGGTCAACATTCTGAGTATCGGTCAGGCGCATCACGATCAAACCGGACAGTTGATCGAGTCCTGTATTTTGGAACGACAACATCTCTTGAACCTGATCAGCTGTCTGCAAGCGGAACAACGGCGAACTGCGGCGGATTTGCAGGAATTCCAAGAAGTTCTGCCGCGCATTTTCGATGTCTTCCGGCGTAACTTGGCGGTTTTCATCCGCTAGCAGCGGGATCATCTCTTCCCAACGATCTCCATTATCTCCTTGCGACGGCAGCCCTACGCCCCAATTGTTGGTCTGATAGGTAAAGTCGAGCCGATTAAACCAATCGCCGGAGTTATAACTGTTGCGATCAAGTGATTTTGAACGCAGTAAGTCATCACCCGCTTGGATAAAAGGTACGCCTTGAGAAAGCAGGACAATGCTCTGTCCGACATTATCCATCCGCACCATTTCGGCAACAGAGACATCTAATCCCTTATATTGAATAATGTCCCAGATTGTCTCGTTATCATGTTTAGAGATATAGACGATATTTTCCTGCGGGTCGAGCGTATAACCGACAGGCGACCCGTTATACAGCAAATCTGCACCTGTCAACATTGTGCCATCGGCGCTCTCAAAAGTGTAACCGCTTAGATTACCTGCCATGCCGACGCGGATTTGATCGGCAAACAGCAGCATCCGCGCCAACTGTTCTTCTTCTGTACCCGGAGTCGCGCCATTCGGATTAAAGTACAAGTCGGTGATAAAACCTTGTTCCATCCGTCCGCCGAAGGGGCTGCCGCCGCGCACGGCATCACGCAGACGATCATTAAACACACCAATGCCTGAGCCGCCAATATTGCCCTGTGTGGCATTGATGCCCCGTGCGTTATCTTGGACTTCGCCGAAATTCCAGCCTTCGCCGTAAAGATAGATGGCCTGCCCATCAACGCCGTCTTCTTCCAGCGTCAAATTGTCCAGCGCTTCACGCACACGCAGCATGTTCCGCAGCATGTGGTGTCCCATCAAGTCAAAGCGGAAAGAATCCACCTTGTAGGCTGTCGCCCATGTCACTACCGAATCGACCATGAGGCGTTCCATCATGTTATGCTCGGTAGCGGTGTTGGAGCAGCATGTACTGTTAGTAATCGCGCCTGTGGTTGCATCACGGCGATGATAGTAGCCGGGAACAATCCGATCCAAGACCGATTTCGCGCCCTGTCCGGCAGAATTGGTATGGTTATAAACGACATCCATCACAACACGCAGCCCATTTTGGTTAAGCGACTCGACCATCTGACGGAATTCTAAGATACGCTGTCCGCCGTCGGGATTGATCGCGTAGCTGCCTTCTGGCGCTGTATAGTGATAGGGATCGTAGCCCCAGTTAAAGCCATCCAGATCACGCAGCGGGTTAATCAGCGCCTGCTGTTCTTCAGAATCCGACGGGAAAGCCGCCAATTCGTTGACATCTGGCTCACGGCGGCGCGGCGCATTTTCGTTAATCGTGGCGATGTCGAAAGCAGGCAGCACATGAAGATGCGTCAGCCCTGCATCTGCCAATGAACGCAAATGAGTCATACCATTGGAATCGTTTACCGTAAACGCCATATATGTCCCGCGATAGTCTTCCGGTACAGTCATATCGAAAATGCTAAAATCGCGGATATGCAGTTCGTAGATGACAATATCTTCGGGAGCAGCCAGTTCCGGCTTTTGCAGCGTATCCCATCCGTCGGGGATAAATAACGGATCATTGAGGTCAACGATTTGGCTGCGCGTACTGTTGGTCGAAAGGCTGAACGAATACGGGTCGCTTACAAGATTCTGTTCGACCAGCCCCGTACTCGGCACGTAAACTTCCACCTCATAGACATAAAATTTATGCACCCAATCCGCCTCACCAGTGATGCTCCATGCTCCGCTGGAGTCATCAAGCGTCATCGGGAAAGTGGTGCTTTCCGTATTGAAGTCGCCGTCATCAAACAGATGGAGCGTAACATTCCGCGCCGTCGGGGCCCATACAGTCAGTGTCGGGATGCTTTCTGCCCAAGTGATTCCAAGATCGCCGCTGTAGGTATAAAGGTCATCCAGAACGCCCGCGATTTGGATCGAAGCCGCATCATAGATGACATCCTCAGCATCGCTGGCAGAAATGGCAATTTGTCCGCGCAAAATTTCCGGCACAAGTGCTAAATCCGCTTCATCAATCGTAACCGCAGTGAAACCCGTTAAATGCGGGAATTTTTCAAGGACAGCATCGCTTAGGCCATCAGGATTCACCGTTAATTGGAGTGCCTCGCCGCCTTCGATTGATTCCAAACCAAGCCGAATCGCGCCATCAGGGTCATAATGCAATCGGTAAATCCCATCTTCCGGCGCGTCAATGTTCCACGCAATCGTAGCTTCCGTCACCCAATGCGCCGAAACCAACGCTAAATTCCCACGCGGGACAACAGGTGCGCCCTCCCCGTCCACACTAATTGTCATCGCGCCCGACTCCGAATCCCAGATAAAGTAAACAGCAGTGTTGTCTTCGGATACGACAAAGGGAATATCCGCACCGCCAGGTGCGCCATCCATCCCATAATTCACATCCCATGTTTCGTTCACGGCAACTTTGGCTTCATAACTCCCCGCTGGAATGGCTTCCGTCACATAGGCATAAATGCCATCACCATCCGGGTCTTGCAGCCATGAGCGCAAACAAGCTGGATCCCAATCACCCGCTTCGCCGCCTGTCGAACAGCCGATTTCACTCTGATAGTTGCCGGGTACGTTGGCGATAATCGAATTTATACTCTCTGTTACCCAGCCTGTTTTCACATCGAAGATGAATTGGACGGTTGTATCTTCCGCCAGCGCCAGCGGGATATCTGCTCCTCCCGGCGCAGCGTTCGCGCCAAAGTTTACATCCCACGTACCGTTGAGCGCGGCTTTATATTCATAATCGCCCGCCGGAAGATCAAAACTCCCGCGCCATAAATCCTCTTCCACATCGTAGGTCAAAAATGTGGATTCACATTCTGGTTGCCAATCGCCCGGACATCCCAAAAGGCTTTGAACTGTTCCCGCGATTGTGACCGATTCAGGATTTTCTAGTCCCGTTTCAGGCAACACTGCGACTGGCGCGGCTGCTGTCCCCGCGCTTTCCGGCATTCCGCCCACGCCAATCGTCATCACTGCGGAAACAGAATCCCACACGAAATTGACGACTGTACCGTCTTCATCCAACGTAAACGGAATATCCGCACCGCCGGGTGCGCCATCCATCCCATAATTTACATCCCATGTTTCGTTTACGGCGACCTTCGCTTCATAGCTTCCTGCTGGAATAGCGTCCGTCGTGAAAATATAAACGCCATCGCCATCTGGGTCTTGCAGCCATGAGCGCAAACACGCCGGGTCCCAATCGTCTGATTCGCCGCCTGTCGAACAGCCGATTTCGCTCTGATAGCTGCCGGGTACGTTGGCAATAATTGAATTTATATTGTCCGTCACCCAACCCGTTTTATTGTCAAAGATAAATTGCACAATCGTATCTTCCGCCAGCGCCAGCGGGATATCTGCTCCCCCCGCTGCGGCGTTCAAGCCATAGCTGACATCCCATGCACCATTGATTGCCGCCTTATATTCGTAATTACCTGCAGGAAGATCAAAACTCCCACGCCATAAATCCTCTTCGACATCGTAGGTCAAAAATGTGGATTCACATTCTGGTTGCCAATCGCCCGGACAGCCTAAAACACTCTGAACCGTCCCCGCTATCGTGACGGATTCAGGGTTTTCCCCTCCTTGAGCAAAAGCAACCGATACAAAAAGAAATATCACTAAAAAGATACTGTATCGTTTAACCTGCCTCATAAACTTCATCATTTTCCTCATCTCAAAACACTATTGGCAATAAAAAGCGGATAACGCGACATCCATTATCCGCCTGTAATTATAGCGTTGGGTTTAAATTTGGCTATTACGCCAAGCCTGACAAACCTAAAGCCGATTGATGACGTTTTCACCAAATTCAGTTGTGCTGGTATAGCTCCCCCCACGCGGCGCAATATCCGCCGTCCGAGCGCCTTCGGCTAAAGTTTCGTCAACGGCTTTTTCCAGTGCAGCGGCTTCTGCCTCCAAGCCGAGGCTGTAACGCAGCAGCATCGCCGAGCTTAAGATCATGCCAATTGGATTCGCTTTGCCCTGCCCGGCAATATCGGGCGCGGAACCATGCACCGGCTCATAGAGACCAAATTTCTCCGCGCCAATTGAAGCTGAGGGCAGCATCCCCAAAGAGCCAGCCAGCACCGACGCTTCATCGCTCAGAATATCACCAAACATATTGCTGGCGACAATCACATCAAAGCTGGCAGGACGGGTCAGCAAGTGCATCGCGCACGAATCGACCAGCACATGATCGAGTTCGACATCAGCATAATCCTCATGTAGTTTAGTGACCGTCCTCCGCCACAACCGCATCGACGCAAGCACATTGGCTTTATCGACTGAGGTCAATTTGTTGCGTCTGCCCTGCGCGGCACGGAAGGCTACATCCGCCACGCGCTGAACTTCTGACACGGTATAAAGTTCGGTGTCATACGCGCTGTCACCATCACCTTGTTCTTGCTGCGGGCCAAAATAAATGCCGCCCGTGAGCTCGCGCACGAACAACATATCGACATTTTCCAGCAGATCAGGGCGCAGCGGCGTATGTTGCGCCAGCGCGGGATAAGCCTTTACTGGACGCAAATTGGCGAACAAGCCAAAATGCTGGCG
>DAOTTO010000111.1:0-3208 GCA_034437895.1 Anaerolineae bacterium
GGCAAGCGCGATGGGCAGGAGTTGTTTGTTGATTTTCGCTCACATCTGTACCCGCCGACGATTTTTCGTTATGACTTTGCAACGGGCGAGATGAAGCCTTGGCGACAGCCGACTCTTGAGTTTTCGCCTGATGATTACGAGACGAAACAGGTGTGGTATCCCTCCAAAGATGGCACGCAAGTGTCGATGTTCATCACCGCGAAAAAGGGGTTAGTCCTGAACGGGGAAAATCCCACGCTGCTCTATGGCTACGGCGGATTTTCTATCCCGCTTGCACCGGACTTCGCATCGCAAATCCTGAGTTGGATCAGCAGCGGCGGTATTTACGCAGTAGCAAATCTGCGCGGCGGCAGCGAGTATGGCGAGGCATGGCATCAGGCCGGGATGCTGGCGAACAAGCAAAATGTGTTTGATGATTTTATCGCGGCGGCGGAATGGCTGACCGCCAATCACTACACCAAGCCGAAAAAACTCGCCATTATGGGGCGCAGCAACGGTGGTCTGTTGGTGGCGGCGTGTATGCTGCAACGACCTGATCTGTTCGGTGCGGTGATTTGCGGCGTTCCCGTAACGGATATGCTGCGCTATCACAAGTTCACGGCGGGGCGTTATTGGACTTATGAATATGGCAACGCGGAGGAGAATGCGGAAGACTTCAAATTTTTACTGGCTTATTCGCCGATTCATAACATCAAAAAGGGGGTGACATATCCGCCCACGCTGATTACGACTGCCGATCATGATGATCGCGTCGTGCCGATGCACGCCAAAAAATTCGCGGCGGCGCTGCAAGCGAATGATGCTGGTAATCATCCGATTTTGCTGCGGCTGGATATGAAATCCGGGCATGGCATGGGCAAACCCACCTCAAAATGGATTGATGAATGGGCGGATATTCAGGCGTTCTTGTTTCAGGCGCTAGAAATGGGGCAGTAGATAAACTTAGGAGAAGGATGAGACGCAAAGGCGCGAAGAACGCAAAGTTTCGCAAAGATTTGATGGTACCAATTTTTGCGTTATTTTGTTTTGGGCTGTGCGCCGTCCTCAGCCAGAATGGGAATAAGCGTTTTCAGGAAAAAAGCTGCTTCGTCCCGGCTGAAAATCATCGATGGGCGCAGCTTGATGACGTTGTGCAGCGGGCCATCGGTTCCGGCGAGAATGCCTTGATCGCGCAGGCGGTTGACGACATAGGAAGCCTGCTGCGCGGCGGGTGCTAAGGTTTCCGCGTCGTCGATCAATTCGATGCCGAGGAAGAAGCCAATCCCGCGCACATCGCCGATGATGGGGAAGCGTCCCATTAAGTCGCGCAAGCCATCGCACAGAAATGCGCCAACGGTGCGGGCGTTGGCTTGCAAGCCTTCTTTCTCTAATACATCTAACACGGCGAGTCCCGCTGCACACGCTACTGGATTGCCGCCGAAGGTGCTAAAAAATTCCATGCCGTTATCGAATGCGTTGGCGATTTCGGGCGTGGTTACAACCGCGCCAATGGGATAGCCGTTGCCGATGGGTTTCCCCAAGACGACAATATCCGGCATGACATCTTGCAGTTCAAAGCCCCAAAATGTTTCCCCTAACCGACCAAAACCGACTTGCACTTCATCGGCGATGCAGAGGCCACCCGCAGCGCGTACCTGCCGATAGACTTCTGCCAGATAGCCGGGCGGTGGGATAATTTGTCCGCCGACGCTCGGCAGCGATTCGGCGATAAAGCCCGATAAGCCTTGCCCCTGCGCTGTGATGTCGGCGATGATTTCCCCGACATGGGCGGCATAACGATGTCCGCGCTGCGGGTCGTCCCGTTTGTAGATACCGCGAAAATCATCCGGCACAGGAGCGATATGCACCCACGATTTTTTGCCCTGTCCGCCGGGGCCATTGAATTTGTAAGGGCTGATGTCGATTAAAGTGGTGGTGTGTCCATGATAGGCGGTATCCATCACAATCAGATTTTCGTGTCCAGTAAATGCCCGTGCCAGTCGCAGCGCGAGTTCGTTGGCTTCGCTGGCGGAATTGACGATATAGGCGACACGCAGCGGTTTTGGCAGCAGTGATGTAAGGCGCTCGGCATAACGCAAAATATTATCGTGCAGATAGCGCGTGTTGGTGGTCAGCAGGGCGGTTTGCGCTTGAATGGCGTTGATGACGTGTGGATGCGTATGCCCGACGTGCGGGACGTTGTTATACATATCGAGATAGGCGCGTCCGGTAGCGTCATAAAGATACTGCCGCCAGCCGCGCACCATCTTGATCGGCTGATGATAAGAGAGGCTCAAGTTGCCGCCGAGCAGCGTTTTACGTCCCGCTAACGTTTCTTCGTAAGTGGGTTCAATCGGGAATATTTCCGGCGGAACGCGCAAGATAAGATTAGGATCGGGCGAAAGACTGAGCCACACATCGCGCTGACTGGCGAAGGCGACACCGGGAAAATCTCTTGCGCGTTCCAGTAAATCCAAAATAATCTGAAAGTGCAGATGCGGAGGCCAATCGCCATTGATGGGTGGACTGCCGATTCGGGCAATCGCTTCCCCAGCCGCGACGGATTGACCGACAGTGAGCATCAGTACATCTTCGGCAAGATGCCCGTACAGCGTATAAAAAACAGCGCCTTGATCGGTTTCATGGCGCAAAATGATCAGCGGGCCGTAATCGAGATGTCCGGTATTGTTGGCGACAACCGCCACAGTTCCAGCAAGCGGGGCATAGATAACGGTTTGCGCCGCCATAAACAGATCCAACCCAAGATGAATCGTCCGGCGTTCATCAATGGGATTATCGCCTGTAGCGAAAGCATCATCCTGATAGATCAGCCGCGCCTCGTTATAACGCCCAATGCCAACCACTGCGTCCGCCGCTGCTAAGGTGTCGTCAATCAAGCGCGTCATCGGGGCGCAGGTCGCCGAATGCGGATTCGCGCCGAGCATCAAACTACCGACACTTAAATCGAGGACGTGACAGGTGGCACTCGTGAGATCGACATCGACTACAGGCGCGAAGGACTGGGTTTGCAACCACTCTATAACGTGCTGATGGTGTGGGACAGGCGATAATCCACAGGCGGCGCGAAAACGATAATGCGCGAGGCGGGGATGAATAGTCGCCAATTTTTCCAGCGCTTCCCATGCAGGACGCTCGCTGATGATGATATAGGGATCATCTTCCTGAGTCTTGCGATAGGCTGAATTGGTCACGCTCACGCTCAATCGGG
>DAOTTO010000112.1:0-2898 GCA_034437895.1 Anaerolineae bacterium
GCACGAAGATCAGCTCATCGACAGGCGCGTTCAGATATAGAGCTAACTCAGCACGAGCGGAATCGAGCAGCGAATCGGCGCGGCGGCCTAAAAATTCGACGGGCTGGCGTTCCAGTTCACGCTGCCAGCGTTGATACGCCTCAAATACTGGAACCGGACACGCCCCGAACGAACCATGATTCAGGAAAACGACATCGGGGTCAAGCAAAAAATATTCGCGCATAGAGATAAATGATTACTCCTCGTAAGTTTGGTGCCATTTTTGGGGGAAATATTGCATGGCTTTTGCGAGAATGCCGTATTCTTGGCTCGTTATTAAAGGCTCAAGGCGAAATTTTTCAGATTTCCATAAGGCAGTTTCTATAAAGGGGTAATATTTGAGCTGCCCACCCGACTCGCCGTACCATTCAAATACACGCCTATTTTCTTGGTAAGCGCGTAAATTACCCATAATTTGCTGATTTGCTCTAACACGCATCGGGAATTCCCATCGAAGCAACTTAGGATTTGGCAATTTAAGGGGAAATTGTAGCAACTGATACCAACCACGCTGATTATAGGCAAGAACTAGGTAAAAACTGTTTACAGTATCGATATTTCCGCCACGTTCAATTGAGATTTCTTGATGCCACTGCTCAACTAATGTAATTAGTGCTTCTCCTGTTTGCTGTGGCTGATTTTTGAACATACTTTGAGAGATGTTGTGTAAATTAAGGTAGTCCCAAAACTTTTTGGCGGAGTTGGAGAGTTCCATAAAAGCGTGTTTAGTACGTTCTAGTCGATCAAGTTGATCGCCCATTTTGCACGACAGACCATAATAAATATCGGGCTTTATTTCATCATTAAGCAAAACATCGAAAACTGCTTTGCTTTCCTGTGCAATACCACCGAAAACAGCCGCGATTGCCCGTTCAAAGTCGCGCCAGCCAGGTAAGGTGCCGCCAGCATTCATGCCAGTGCCATCTTGGAAAGTACTGAGGACGAGGCGCAAGCGCTCAATTTCAGCAGGGGTCGGATTTCTATCTACAAAAGCTAAAGACATTCTATTCCTCTGGAATCTCAAGTTCATCCATGAGTAGTTGATCGGTGGTTACTTCAAACAACCTCGCTATGCCGATTACTAATTCGACTGTTGGCATTTTTTTCCCGTTCTCGATTTCGCTAATGTAACCATGTGCCTTTAGCCCTAGCGCAATCGCTAAGGTCTTCAACGTAAAGCCTTTTCGTAACCTTAGACTTCGTAATTTTTCACCAAAACGTTGTACACTTGGTGTCATAATCGCTTGACAGATCACAAATCTGATTATAAAATGTCTCAAATAGAGACAATAAGAACTTTAGGCGGTATCATGTTAAATAGTCCGATTAAATGGGTTGGCGGGAAATCTCGTTTGCGAAAATACATCCTTCCGCTTATACCAACCCATACTTGTTACGTTGAACCTTTTGGGGGCGCTGGATGGGTATTGTTTGGTAAAGTGCCGAGCCAAGTTGAAGTGTTCAATGATATTGACCAAGAGCTAACCAATTTTTTTCGCGTTATAAAGAATAAACCGGAGCAGTTTATTGCCTCTTTTGACTTAGAGCTGGTCTCGCGTTCTGAATTTGAACGACTTGCTGAACTTGATCTATCAACATCAGATGATATTGAACGCGCACATCGCTTTTATTACCTAATTATGGCCGGGTGGGGTGGTGAACTAAACTATCCACGCTTCCAAACCAGCATTACCGACGGCGGACATGGCAATCGTCTTATTGGTGCGCTAAAAACACTGCGTGATAGGATTGCTCCCATTCATCAACGTCTTAGCACGGTTATCATCGAGAATCTGGATTGGCAAGCCTGTATCCAGCGCTATGATCGGGAGGGGGTTTTTATGTATCTTGATCCACCCTATCCAAACAATGGCGCAAATTATGCCCATAATATGCGCGATTGGCAATCCCATCGACGGCTTGCCGAGCGTTTACAGGGATGTAGCTGCCAATGGATTTTGTCATCGTATGATACTCCTGAAGTGAGAGATTTGTATCCGCATCATGGTATCGTCTCAATTAGTGCATTTTCTGGGATGAAAGTCTCCAAAAATAAACCTGAGCGTACTTTGAATGAAGAAGTACTCATTATGAATTTTCAACCCGCTGCTATTCCCCAAACGGATAAACAGCAATTACCCCTTAATTTAGGTGAAATGGAATAGATCAAATTCCTACCAGAAAAGAGTCAGCAATGAACAGTCATAAAGCGCGGCGTGCGCTGCTATTTATGCCAGGGGATGATCGCCATAAGATCGAAAAAGGCGCGGCGATGGATGTTGACGCGGCGATTATGGACTTAGAAGATGGAGTCGCGCTCAACAATAAAGCCGCTGCCCGTCAGACGACTGCTGCCGCACTGCGCGAGGTCAATTTTGGGCATACTGAGCGCCTTGTGCGGATTAATCCCATCATTGAAGGCGGCTTGTGGCGGGACGATTTGAATGGCATTATCGAAGGCCATCCAGAAGGCTGCGTTATCCCAAAAGTGGAAAACGCCGATCAGGTCAAACAAGCCGCCGAGCAACTTACCCGCGCCGAGCGCAGCTATGGGTGGCTTGATGGCAGCATTCGATTATGGGCGATTATCGAAACGGCGCGTGGCATCATTAATCTGAAAGAAATCGTTGAAAGTGATCCACGCTTGACGGCGCTCATTTTCGGCGCGGAAGATTTAGCAGGCGACATCGGCGCGATTCGCACACGCGACGGTTGGGAAGTCCATTATGCGCGGAGTGCGGTGGTGCTTTATGCCAAAGCCTATGGGCTGGCAGCGATTGACACGCCCTTTGTCGATCTTTCGCCGGATGAAACTCACTTGATCGCCGAAACCGAACAAGCGCTGTCAATGGGCTACAC
>DAOTTO010000113.1:0-5193 GCA_034437895.1 Anaerolineae bacterium
ACCGTTTTCCATAGGTAACTTAAAAAACGGTATCCCTTCGGGGATTATTGTCCGCTACCCTTGAAAGGAGACAGCGCTTACCGCGAACCTTTGGTTCGACCCCTTGCCTGAAGGCAGGGGTACCTCGCGCTAATTTCGATGAACTTGGCATACCTTTTTGATCCTTTAACTTTGCGCGGCGTAACGTTACGCAATCGCATTGGCGTTTCGCCGATGTGTCAATATAGCTGTGTGGATGGGTTCGCTACGGATTGGCATCTCGTCCATCTCGGTTCGCGGGCGGTTGGCGGCGCGGGACTCATTATCGCGGAAGCGACGGCTGTCGAAGCGCGTGGTCGGATTTCCCCCAACGATCTCGGTATCTGGCACGATGACCATATCGAACCTTTAGCCAAAATCACCCGCTTTATCAAAGAACACGGCGGCACACCTGCCATTCAATTGGCGCACGCCGGACGCAAAGCTGGAACTGCCCGTCCTTGGGCGGGAGGTCGTCCGCTGTCTGACGAGCAAGGCGGCTGGGATGTCGTCGCGCCGAGTGCGATTCCGTTTTACGACGGCTTTCGTGTGCCGACTGCGTTGAGCGTGGAAGAAATCGCCGCGATTCAGGAGAAGTTCAAAGCGGCGGCGCTGCGGGCGCTCGAAGCAGGTTTTGAGATGATCGAAATTCACGGCGCACACGGTTATCTGCTTCACAGCTTTTATTCGCCACTTTCCAACCAACGCGAAGATCACTATGGCGGTAATTTTGAAAATCGCACCCGCTTTTTGCTGGAAACAACAAATGCTGTTCGCTCTGTTTGGCCTGATGATAAGCCGCTGGCAGTGCGCCTCTCCTGCTCAGATTGGACGGAAGGCGGCTGGACGGGCGAAGATTCGGTTGAGTTAGCGCAGTCGCTCAAAAACGAAGGCGTGGATTTGGTCGATTGCAGTTCGGGCGGCGCAGTGGCGAATGTCAAGATTCCCGTTGAGCCGGGCTATCAAGTGCCGTTTGCGGAGATGATCCGTCAGGGCGCAAGCATCCCAACAGCGGCAGTGGGTTTGATTACGCAGGCCACGCAAGCGGATGCCATTATCCGCGAGGGGAAGGCCGATATAGTCTTACTGGGGCGCGAATCCCTGCGTGATCCCTATTGGCCTATCCACGCGGCACACGCCCTAGATCAGCAAGCGCAAGCTGCACTTCCATCGCAGTATGCCCGTGCATTTTAAGCGGTGAAACTTTTAACCCCTAAGACACCAAGAAGATTTCCAAGTGATTCTCTGGGAGTCCTCTATGCCTTGTCCGATAAATAGTTGAAGATTGAACCACAGGAAACACGGAGGAGAATTCAATCAAATCTCTGTGCGCTCTGTGGTTAAAAGAATTTACCCCGCATCACCCGCGCTGCAATAAGAACCGTCCATGTGGACGAGATGCGCCACACGCAGTTCCGCCGCTTCATCTTCGCTCATCTGCGGACGGAATTCATCGGATGCCTGCCACATAAACGGCGCTACGTCGGGATAGGCTTCACCGAAGCGCTTCAGGCCAAGCGGGATGAGGCGCATCCGCTGATCGATCCAAGTGCTGTCCCAGGGGCCATCTTTGATAATTTCTTCCGCCGCCCGAAATTCATAATAAATCGTCCGGCGCAATGCCTTGCCTTGTGTACGTTCCGAGCCGTGAACGACCATTACATCATGCAGCAGCACATCGCCCGGATTCATCTCGACATCAATCGCGTCGGGATGATCCCAGCCATAGGTATCGTTGACGGCGCAGATGTCGGCTTTTTGGCCTTGCGTACCGGGGATCACCCGCAGCGCCCCACCGCCCGTGCGCGATTCATCCAGATACAAATCATAATTGAAGATGCGATGGCTGCGCGGGTGGGTCGCGTCCTGATGCCAGGGAATTGCTTCGCCGTCGCCAGCCTGCTTAAACACCATCGACTCATAAGTCGGCACGAAGTTATTTCCGCACAGGCTTTCCGCTACGCCCAACACATACGGGCTACCGAGCAGTTCGAGCGAGGCAATTTGCCCTTTGTTGTGGACATAATCCACGCGATACATGACTCGATTTCCGTTAGAACGGTTGGCGAACTTGTAATCATAATACGCATCGCTGCCATCGGATTGGCTGCCGTCTGCGATCCACGCCGCACCTGCTTGCTGCAAGCATTCCAGCATCGGCGCGGGAATCCAGTTACGCAAAATCAGGTAGCCGTTGTTGTCGTAAAAATTGATTTGTTCGTCGCTTAAATGAAAAGGCGAAATTTTTTCGGAGATATTTGGTAAAGTCATGAGAAACGCCCCAATTAGATAGATTTACTTTATAATACGTGTGTTATCCTGAATAATCTTCTTAAAAAGCGCTGTTTTTTCCTGAATCCTAACTATTATATATTTAAATTGGCGGACTGAATAAAGCTCTTTGAACTATGCTCCATCTCAATGCCAAATCTTGGTGTCCTTGGCAACTTGGTGGGTCAGTTTTATTCTTAGAAAGGGGATAATGCGCGAAATATCACATTTTGGGCTGCGCGGCTGGCGCGGGTATCCGGGATTGATGTCGCTGCCTCATCGCCATGACGACATCGAACTGAATTTGGTCGAAGCAGGCCGGATGACGTATGTTTTCGGCAGCCGTCAGATCACGCTCCAAGCGGGGCAGTTTGTCTTGTTCTGGGCGGCGGCACCGCATCAACTGATCGCGGCGGACGAGGGTACGAGTTTGATTTGGCTGACTCTGCCACTGGCTTGGTTTTTGCGTTGGCAGTTATCCGAAGCGCTTACGCGCCGTATTTTGAATGGTGAGATGCTTTTTGTCAGCGATGAGTCTGCTTCTAGTCGGGATGCTGTGCTTTTGAATCACTGGCTGGAAGATTTACAGATCGCCACGCCGGAACGCCGGACGATTGTGCTACTGGAACTGGAAGCACGTTTGCGACGGCTAGGGCTGCAAACATCGGACAAATCGAGCTTGGCAAAGCAAGGGGAAACAAGCAAGGCAGAGCAGATGGCGGCCTACATCGCGGCACATTACACCGAACCGTTGATGATTTCGCAGATCGCGGCGGCTGTTCATCTACATCCAAATTATGCGATGAAAATATTCCGCCAAGCCTTTGGACGTGGCCTGATGGAGTATGTAACGCAGCATCGCTTACTCCATGCTCAACGCCTGCTCGTCACGACTCAGGCCGATATTCTGGACATCGCGCTCGAAGCGGGTTTCGGTTCATCCAGTAGTTTTTATGCTGCCTTCAAGCGAATTTCTGGGCAGTCGCCGGGGCAGTATCGCGCCGCTTTAGGAGTGCTTAAGTCTGAATAAAATCGTTCCCCCTGCCAGCATAAGCCCCATCATGCACAAAAGCACTAGCCCGCGCCATTGGGGTGTTTCTCCGGTTCGGGGAAGCTGCGTCACGCTCAGTAAATCGGCAGACGCGCACGCCACTGGGGTTAGGTTGAGGCACGCTTGATTCCGAACTAAGAACGGCACGCGTGCTTCGCTCCTCACTTGCGTAGTGACGGTGATCGTCACGAACTCGCCCACATTAAGCGTACTTTGCTCAAAGTTGATCCGCTGACCGTTGACCGTTACGATGCCTGAACTGGCGGCTGCCGAAACCACTTGTAATTCTACCGGGACGTTATCGGTCATCACGACATTGGGCATTACCACATCGGTGATGTTATTAATCGTAATCGTGTAAACAGCGGCATCCCCCGGCGCGACAAAGGGCGGTTGAACCGTCTTGCTAATCAACCCTGATGTTGTTTGTGTTTGCCCACCGGGGAGAGTCTGAGGGCGGAGCCGATTGGTCGTTCCAGGGCGGTCACGCAACCCTGTTAGCTCATCATCTTGATTATTGCTCGGATTCATATCCTGAAGGCCGGGGGGCGCGCCAACACTGGCAGCATTATAAAACGGATTCGGTGCCTCACCCATGACATTAGCCCGGATGTTGTAAAAAATTTCGCCACCGATAGGGATCGTCACTGAGTCGTTTATGTTGCCCACTCCCGTTGGTGAACAGCTTGCGCCTGCACCCGGTTCACACGTCCACGTCATATCACGCAAGTAACTCTCAAACATATCGGTTACGGTTGCGCCTATCGCATCGCTGGAGCCGACGTTATAAACGCGCAGCCGATAATCCACCACCGTGTCTACCGGATCATAAATATCGACCTTCTCTATACCCAGATCAATATCGACAATTTGTAAACCCCCTACGAGACGGACAGGCGGTGTCGGCACATAAACCCAGGTATCAATCCCTTTGATATTGCCATAACTATTCGTGAACAGATTATCCGTCGTGCCGAAGCCATGTGCGCCACCGACACTGTTGATTCCCCCTAGTGCAGACGCAGGATTCGATTGAATTTGTCCCAATACGGGTGGAAGCGAGGAGTCATCATAATAAATGGTGTAATCAATCCGATTGGCTGGGGAATTAACATCCGCTAACCGCGAAATGACCAATCCATTTGGATTCGCTTCCACGTCGATAAAAGGAAAATGAACTTCGCCCACGTTGAGCGAAATCTCCGCTTCATAAGTAAAAAAGCCCGTCGTCGAGATGTTGCCCAAGCCATCGCGCCCATCCCATAAAACACTATTTGTGGTACCGGGAACCGAGGTGCCATACATCGTGCGATCAATTGCATCGGTAAAATCGCCATCAGAATTTAAGTCGATAGACACCCGATAGCTGCCCGTGTAGCCTAACGGCAGATCAAAACTAAATCGTCCCCCTTGCCCCCCGCCAGTCACGTTGAGACCGCCGCCTGCACCGACAAATTGAAAATTGGAGGGAGGGGGTGGCACAAAAGGCGTAGGCAAACGCAGCCATTCGGTAGTTCCGCCTGCAAAGGCGGCCTGAACAGGTAAATCAGGACTTGGGATATTAAAGAAGATTTTATGCGTAATATCGCTAAGAGTATCGGGTGCATTGGGGTTTTGTACAAACTCGCCCGGCTGCAAATTTAAGGTGACATCATCCGTAAGCTGTACCGAGCGATATAAGCGCAGCCCTGCGCCATCTTGGAAACCTTTATTGTTGCCGAAAAAGATAAACCCAAAAGGATTCATCCTATTCAGGTCAACCTCATAGAGATAACCGTCATTGGTCAGAATGTAGTAAATGGCATCCAACGCAGCAGGATTGGCGAGAGTACCGTTGGCTCCCATTGTTAGCG
>DAOTTO010000114.1:0-21869 GCA_034437895.1 Anaerolineae bacterium
TAGGCGAGGTCTTCTTCCGGCAGAGCGGGCGTTTCTTTGGTGCTCTCGGACATATCAACTAACTTTTGCCATTGTTCGCCGAGGATAATTTTCTCGACAGGCATGGTATGCCCGGAGCAGTTGACGACGACGACATCATCCGGCTTGATGATTCCCTGCCGTACCATCTTAAATAAGCCAGCAAACGTAACCCCCGTTGCGGGTTCAACTGAAATGCCGTCATTAAAGGCGAGGATGCGGATGGCGCTGAAGGCTTCTTCATCGCTTGCCGAGACAAACGTCCCGCCGTTTTCGCCGACATAATCATACAGCAGCTCGTAAGCGCGTCCCGGATCGCCTGTCGCGAGGGTGACGATGAGCGTATCGGATTTATCAATCGGCGTAGCGACCCGCTGTCCACGCTCAAATGCCTCGACCATCGGCGCACACCCCGATGATTGGATAATGCCGAAAGCAGGCAATTTGTCGATCAGGCCAAAATCATACAGTTCATGAAAGCCCTTGCCTACGCCAATCGGCCCCATGCCGCCGCTGACCCCTTGTAGGAACCAATCCGGCGCACGCCACCGCTGACCGCCTTCCAATTCTCGGCCTAGCTGTTCAGCGATCTCGTAAGACATCGTTTTCATGGCTTCAATCGCGGCGACGCTCTTGATGCCACGATCCAGAAAAATGCCTTTGGCCTTAGCAAACTGCGCTGCCAATGCTTTAGTCTGGTCGTATGTTCCCGTCGTTTTAATGATTTCTGCGCCATAAAGGGCGGCCTCGCGCATTTTGTCATTGGGGGTCAAGGCCGGGAAGAAAGCCCATAATTTGATCCCTGCCCGCGCACAGTAAGCGGCATAAGCGATGGCGACATTGCCCGTGCTGGCGACGACGACTTCATCTACGCCCATTTCTTTGAGCGCGGAGATGGCAACGGTGGCTTGACGGTCTTTGAAGCTGCCAGTCGGCCCCTGACGTTCATCTTTAATGTAGAGATTTTTGAGTCCAAGCGCGGTTGCCAGCGCTTCCGATTTGATGAGCGGGGTCGCACCTTCGCCCAAGCTCACAATGTTGCGCGTGTTATAGAGCGGCAGCACCTCATGATAGCGCCATAAACTGGGATTACGTCGCTTAAGTTCTTCTACCCATTCGCGGGCATCAATTTTGTTCATATCGTAGCGGGCTTCGACGATCACCTCGCCGCAATTCGGGCAAGCCCCTGCAAACTGATGCAGCGGAGTCATGGTGTGGCAGTAGGTGCATTCCAAGATTATTTGTTTTGTGTTTGGCATGTTTAATCAGATCAATGGTTATGAGCGTGAACGATGGTAAAAGTAACGAATCGGTTTGAAACGACTATAGCTTGCGTTTAGAAAACCACAAGATCAAACAAATTTTTTTAGGAAATTCTTCAAAAATACCCGCGTGGACTGACTGTTAGCATGAAAGTGGTTTCTTTTAGACGCTTTACAGTTGTTACAAATTTTTGCTGAAATAGTGGGCTTCTGCTTTTGAACGAAATAATATGGAAATCTTACTAACCGCAAGGTGATTTTGGGTAGGGACATAGCATACTATACCATGTCCCTACTATGTTAAAACGCGGTGTTACTCACGCTCGCCATTGTAGCTATGCCCGTTGCCATTGCCGAGATGACCCCGCACGTTGTCGATGAACGCCGCGTAATCTTCCTCGCTGATGTCGGTTTTTTGTAGGACGTGGATATTAGCGAGGCGCTCTTGTTCGCTGGCATTCAAGCTGATTTCACCCGTGACGACCATCACCGGAATATTGGCTGTTTCTGGGTTAGAGCGTAATTCCTGCAACACGGCGAAACCGTCCATCTCTGGCATCCGTAAATCGAGGATGATGAGATCGGGACGACGACGCGCTACCAAGCCAATGCCTTCTACCCCGCTGTGCGCGGAGAAGACCCGATAATTCCCGCTTTCGTTTAAAACTTGCGTCAACAGACGAATGTCGTTGGGCTGATCGTCGATAATGAGGATGCGCTCGGTATTGCTCTCTTTTTCCGCTTCCAGCGCGGCTTCCACCAATTGATCGGGCATGAAAGGCCGCTGGATAAAAGCATAGGCACCCGCTAAATACGCTTTTTCTGATTGATCGCTTAGGGTGACAACGATGACGGGGAGATCAAAGGTGTCGTCGCGGTCTTTAAGGCGGGTGAGGATATTCCAGCCCTCACCTCCGGCAAAATTGACATCCATCACAATCACATTCGGGCGTAGGTTACTCACCATTGCTTCGGCATAAGCGGGATGATCGGCAGTTTGCACCTCGAAGCCTTCGCGCTGGAGTGCGCGGCGGAATTGATCGACCATATCTTTGTTATCTTCGATCAATAAGACTTGGCGCTTGGCTTGCATCATTCGCGCCGAGGGCCCATTTAAGGGGACGGCGCGGGGCATTCCGTCGGGACGGCTGGAAGGGGTCATATCCAAAATGCGGCTGATTTCCAGCGTGGGGCGCGTGACGGGCGTAATGGGGTCTTCCCGCATGAAAGCCAAAATACTGTCTTCAGTGGGATTCTCTTGGACGGGTGCCGGTTCAGTCGGTAAGATAATGCTGAAGGTTGAGCCAACATTGACCTGCGAAGTCACTTGCATCTGCCCACCTTGTAGTTCAATCAGCGACTTGGCGATGGGCAGCCCCAACCCCGTGCCGCCTTGTGTGCGGGTAAGCGACGAATCGACTTGGCGGAAGGCCTCGAACAACAGCGGCAAATCGCTTTCCGCAATGCCGATGCCGCTGTCAATCACATCCACGCGAATCATCAAACGGTTGGTTGTTACATCCGTCGTCGGATACACCCGCAGAGTCACCAAGCCCTCTTGCGTAAATTTAGACGCATTCGATACCAGATTGAGCAGCACTTGACGGGTGCGGAATTCATCGCCATAGGCTTTCGGCAAGCTGTTGGCAATCTCGACTTGCAGGCTGATCGGCTTATCCTTGAGCAAGCCGACCCCGATAGAACGCACCCCTTCGATCAACGGCTTGACTTCAAAATAGGCGAACTTCATGTCCATTTTGCCTGCCGCAATCTTGGCTTGATCGAGTACGTCATTAATCAGCACCAGCAAATGCTGACCACTGTTATAAATCGTCGATAAATCTTGCTCCTGCATTTCGGTCAGCGGCCCATCAATCCCCTTGAGCATTACGCGGCTAAAGCCGATGATCGAGTTCAAAGGGGTACGCAGTTCATGGCTCATGTTCGCCAGGAAATCGCTTTTTAGGCGGTCAAGTTCGCGGAGCTGTTCGGTGGTCTTCTGTAACTGGTCGATCAACTGGGCGCTTTGGATAATGGCGGAAAGTGTGCGCGACATGGTGACGAGGAGCTGCTGTGTCTCGTAACCGAAGGCGTTAAGCCGGTTGTCTTCGATACTGACGAGGCCGATTAATTCACCGCCCGAAATAAGCGGGAGCAAGATGGCGGAACGGGCTTCCGGCGCAATCGGTAAATAGCGTAGCTCATCGTGTATGTCTTCGATCACACGGAGGTTGGTCTCTTCCAAGAAGGTGCTGACGAGGTTTCTGGTAAGGCCTTGTCGGATTTCTTCGATCTCCGAAAGCGGTTGGCTAGAGCCAGCCAGAGCGACGACTTTAAGGGTACGGAAGATATTGTCGCTCACATCGCTGTAGAGGCGCGTGAGATAAATGGCGGTTGAACTGGCATTAAGCGAGGTATGCAGCCGTTCCGCCACATTTTGCAGTGCTTCGTCCAACGTATCCGCAGCGGCGGCGGTATTGGTGATCTCGAACAAGAAGCCCATTTTATCCGCTTGCTGCTGTGCGGCTTCATACAGATTGGCGTTTTCCAGCGCGACGGAAATCTGCGCGGCGAGGGTTGTCAAGACGCTCACATCTTCGTCCCCAAAGGCATTAGGACGATTAGACTGCACATCCAACGCGCCCACGACACGGCCTTTGATGCTCAGCGGCAGCGCCATTTCCGAGCGCGTTAGCGGTAGGTAAGGGTTAGGCGCATGGACGACATCGGACGCAGCGATATCCAGCGCGATTTGTGGCACGGCGTGTTCTATTACCTGACCGATCACGCTTTGGGAGCCTTTTTTCAGTTTGTGTTTAATCCCCAATAGCTGCTGGCCTGCATCGCCAGTACTCGCCCGCAGTTCGGCAAATTCGCCGGGTTCATCCAAGAGGAAAATCTGGACATGATCGTAGCGGAAGGCATCACGAATTAAGTTCACCAACTGCGGCATGAGAATTTCGAGGTCGAGAATTTGCCCGGCGCTTTGGCTGACGCTGGCGGATGTTTCTAATTGACGGGCGCGGCGCTCGGTTTGTGCCAACAGGAAGGCTGCTTCGATCGACAGCGAGGCTTGTTCCGCAAAGGCTTGATAGATGCGAGTTTCACGCTCGGTATGCACATGCGCTTCTTGTGAACCGAGCCAAATCGCGCCGATAGTACGCTTAGGTACACGCAGCGGAATAATCGCCAAGGAGTGCATATCCATGCTTTGGAGACCCATCTGAACCAACAGATCCATAGTGGGATCGCCAAAAATATCATCAATGGTGAACACGGTTGGGGTATTTAAATACGTCCAAGCCGGGAACTGCTCATGATTGAGGGTAATGCCCATAAAATCGACATTGTTTTCTTGCGACCAACTGGCGACCACTTGCGCTGTTGCGTGCGGTTCTTCCCAACTACGGCCTTCCAACAGCATGATAAAAACTTGATTAACGTGCGGTGCGATGAGATGATTCACGACGACGTTGATGATTTCATCCGACGAGGAGGCATCCCTAAGCGCACGGTTGGCTTGATAGAGGATGCTGGTTTCATCGAGCGTACTTTGGATTTGATCGAATAAGACGATGTTATCGACCACAACGGAGGCGCTGTCTGCGACGGTGTTCAAGTAACGTTTAACGCTGTCATTGAACAGACGCGGATTATGATAGCCCATCACCAGCCAACCGCCGGACGAGTCTTTAATGCGGAGGTTGATGGCAACAAGGGCGTTAATCCCTTTGATTTTCATCAAATCTTTTTGGAAGGGATCGCCGTTTTCGATAGCCATGACATCTTCAATATAGACCCCTTCCGCCGCGATGAAATGCGCCTTCATCAGCGCTTCCATTTTGGCTGAAGTGGCCTCGCCTTTGCTGCGGGGTATGTTCGGCGGCAGGGTTGTAAACAAAATCCCCGCGCCCATTTTTATGCCGCTTTCGGGCTGAATAAAGCCGAGGGCGTAATCGGGGTCAAGGCTGGTAAGCGCATCTTGCAGGATGTCCGCCAGCGCGATAGTGTCCCGCGCACGACTGATGCGGGTTGTGGCTTGATAAAGAGCGCTGGCTTCTTGCAGGGCGGCCTGCTGCTCCCGAATTAGCAAGCGATTATCAATGGCAGTGGCGGTAATGTCGCCTAGTTGGTCGATCAAGCGCTCATGCTCATACGTGAAGTAATCTGGCTCGGCGCTGACCACAATGAACCAGCCCAAAGGCTTGGGGCGGCTGCGGGCGCGCAGTGGGATGCTGATAAAATCGCGCATCCCCAATTTGTCGAGGGTGGCGCGGCCTGCGCTGTCCAAAAAGGCCGTCTGGCTGTCGCCAACGCGGACGATCACCAGATCATCCAGCAGGGTATGAAGCGTCCAAAGCTCATCTGGCGGATGATTCAGCGCCTGCCCTAATGTCACGTCTGCTCCCTCAGTATCCGCCAGCAAAATATAGGCATCCGTCGGGGCGATAGTGCTAATCTGCTCCAGCGTGATTCGCATCACTTCATCGAGTTCCGCCGCTTCTGAAAGTAAGCGCTGCGCTTCGGAAAGGGCGACAGTTTCCCGTAGATTTTCTTGCAGCGTATTTTCCAAGCTGCGAAGGTTGCTAATGTCTTGGAAGGCCGCAACAATGGCGGTTGCTGTCCCTTGAGCATCCAAAATGGGCGCGGCATAAACCAGCAGGTCGGTTTGCAAATCGCCATTGATGATGGCGACATCATCTTGGAATACCTGCTGGCCTTCTTTTAAGGCCGCGAAAATCGGCATTTCATCCTGCGGATAATGCAGGAGGGTGCCTGTACGGTAGAGGTTATAAGCTGCGCTGCTGAAGGGCTGGGTGGGGTCGATCTTGCGGCGTAGATATGCTTCTGCTTGATCGTTAAATTGGATCGGCAGCAGCGTTTCCGCATCCAACACCAAGACCCCTGTCGGTAAAGTAGAGAGGATGGAGCGTAGGGTTTTCTGCTCGGTCTGGGTTTGATCGAACAACCGCCGATTTTCCAACGCGACAGCCACCTGTGCTGCCAGCGCCGCCACCAACTGCTCATCGCGCTCATCTAAGTCGTCACTGGTGATGCTGCGACCCATCATCAATGCCCCCAACACCTCGCTGGCATCTACCAAACTGGTGACAGGCATGACGATGTGCTTGCCATAGAAGTCTTCAAGCGCACGGATTTCCGCCGCTGGAAGTTCTCGGAAGGCAGGATAATGTGCTGGCGAATTGACGGTCAGGCTGCGATTGATTCGCACGGCATCCACGATAGGCAGTTCGGTAGAAAGATCAAGGACGCGCACATCATTTTCTAGGCTGTAGTTAGGCGCGACGGCAGTGATTTTTTCTAGTAAATTATCGCTTTCAGGGGTCTTTAGTAACAGAATCCAGCGGTCAAAACCGGCTTCCTCCGCCACACGTTCAAACACTTCACCGAGGCTGCGGCGGAAGTCGCTGCCGATGCGGCTGGCGAGTCCGGCGGCTTCCGCGAGGGCGATGGCGCGTTGTGCTTCGGATTGAGCGCGGCGGGCTTCATTTTGTGCTTCGGTAAACAGCCGTTGATTTTCTACCGCGATGGAGACTTGATCGGTCACGGCTTGCAAGAAGCGCTGATATTGTTCGCTGAAGGCATTCGGTTGGTCGCTTTGGGCGATTAACACACCGAACCATTTCATGCGGGTCTGAATGGGAACGACGACCACGCTCGACGCACCTTGTTGCAGCAGAATGTCGCGCAGGTGCGGCTCGTCATTGATCGGATCACCCAAGACTGACGGACGGTTGAGGTCATTAAAGTAAAGTAACCCTTCGGCTTCTTCCGTCAGCCGTCCATAAGGATATTCGTCGCTGTTTAGCTGCTGCCCAATCAGAGAGGCAGGGTTGGTATCGTGTTCGCTGCTCCAATTGTAGACATATTCCAGATAGGGCGCATAAGGAGTGGCATCCGGCCACGCGAGTAAGACCGAAATTGTGACGATTTGTGGCGACTGACCCGCTTGCAGCAAAGGCCGCGCCAGATGCTCAATCGCGGCTTGATACACCATAAATGAATCTTGGGCGCTGGTGATGGAACGGCTAGCGATATATAGGCGGCGGGTTTCGTCTAAGGCTTGCTCGGTGCTGACGAGCAGGCGGCGGATTTGCAATTGACTGCTCATTTGCCCGGTGAGCGCCCGATAAACATCATAATCGCCTGCGTTGAGTTCGCGCAGTTCCGAGGAATTGATTTGGAAAAGGGCAAGCGGCTGATTGGCGCTGAATAACGGGAAGACCGCCATAAAGCGATGGCCTTGGCTGCGAATCCACTTGACCGGAGTCGAGACATCGGGGTCGGACGGATCCAAATCGGTTACGATTTCCGGCTCGCGGACACGCATAGGTGAGTTCGGCGGGATGAAGATGGGATGGAGGAAATCCATCTCTTTAACCGTCATGCCGTCGGATTGGGCGACGACTCGTGCTTGGGTAGGCCATCCGGTTTCATCCAGCGCCCCTTCCAAGACACTCAGGCTAAAACTGAGCGCCGAGTCGGTATTGGTGGCGACAGCGGCATAAACCAAATCTTGGGTGTTTTGTGCCGTGTTGATGATTCGGCTAGCGGCATAAAGATTCTCGTTTTGCGTCAGCGCGGTTTCGGTTTGTTGCAGCAGCAGGCGGTTATCAATGGCGACCCCTGCCTGGTCGATTAAAGCGGAGAAGGTGCGGCCTTCGCTTTCATTAAACTCGCGGGCGGCGGCATATTCCAACGTAATCAGGCCGCGCCATACCCCGCGCACCGTCAGGGGGATGAAGACAATCGCCTGCGCTTGCATCCGTTCAAAAACAGCTTTTAAACCTGGTCCCGGACGGGTATCCTGCTCAAGATTCGTAATCACCGTCACTTGATTGGACTGCATCGTATTGATGAAAGGATGATCTGGCACGAACAACCGCAGACCTATCAAATCCTGATCGCCGGGGTTACGGTGGACGCTGTTGACATCCGCCGCAATTTCCATCCAGCGCGGACGTTGGGTGGAGCCATATTCATCAAAAATCCAGACCTGTCCACCGGCTGCATCCGGCATGACCGCGTAGATGATTGACTGGATGACATCATACAGGCTGTCCGCTTCATTGAGATAACGGCTGAGTTGATAGAGGGTGGAGGTTTCTTGCAGGCTCGTTTGTGTTTCTTGAAATAAACGGGCATTTTCAATCGCCAGCGACACACGTTCCGCAACAGCACGTAAAACAAGGGCATCGCCTTCGGTAAAGGCTTGGCCGTCGGTAGGATGGACGTTTAATTCACCGATCATCTCACCGCGTACACTGATGGGTGTGCTGAGGCCGCTGCTAGGCTGGACAGTGAGGGGCAAACGTTCTACATCCATCAAGTTATATTGATAGGTGCGTTCCAGCCCATTTTGTTCTTCCGTCTGTTCCCATGCACTGCGCGTCAACTGGCGGTTAAGGGCATCCATCTGGGCAATCTGCCGATTAAGCTGGCTGACATCGCGTACTTGGTGAACAAGGTTGGCGAGTTGGTTTCCCAACAGCATAAAGGTCGGCAAATCATCTGTATTGAGGGGCGTGGCCTCATTACCTTGAATATCCAGCACCCCAAGAAGCTGATTTTCCACCACAAGTGGCACGGCGATGCGGGTGCGGGTATCGGGTAAGAGGTAAGGATCACTCGTGCTGCCCCAACCTATCGACACTTCGCTTGCGGTTTGCGGGCTACGCAGTTGTGCGGCTCTAGCGATTGGGGTATCGGAAGAAACTGAAATTTTGATATTTTTCTCGATAAGCCTTTGCCCAACTTTGCCTCGGCTATGGGTAAGGAGCAGGGTCGCGCCAATATCGTCAGCTAAAAAGATTTGGGCATGATACAGCCCTAATGTTTCGCAGATTAACGTCAGGATGCGTTTGAGCGAGCTATCTAAATCGCGGGCGGCGGCGGTTTCTCGTTCAATATGAACGGCAATATCAAGATCACGACTGCGGCGCTTTATTTGTAAATCGAGCGCGGCATTAAGCTGCGTGATGTGGGCGGAAATATCACCGATTGCGCCCACTAACTGGCCTAATTCCGTGTCGTCAATCCGCGCCAGCGGAGCCGGCAGACGCGACATCCCCGGCACTTCTCTAGCTTTTCCTTTTTCCGCCAGCCGTTGAGCAAAATCTGTCGCTTGATTCAATGGCCTGACGACGGGATACAAAGCGCTGTTGATGGCGAACAGCAGCCCAACCGTCACCAAAAGGAAGCCAACTGCCACTGCAACGCTCAAATTATTGGTACTACTCAACGCCTGAGCAAGATTATCCTCGACAACGATGTGCCAAGGGGTATCCTCGCCCGACGCATCAAAACTCGCGTCGGTTGTCGTCAAAACAATACCTTCGCCAGCGGAGGCTTGTAATTTGGCTCCTGGATTATCAGCCAGAAAGCGCTCTAAGGCTTGATTATCGAGATGCGTTTGGCCGCTTTGCGCGATGACGGCATTTTGATTGTTGACGAGAAGCAGATTGCGACCTTCCCGTGAAAATGCAGGATTGTCCAAAATGTCTTCAAAAATGATGACGAGACTTTGCCTAGAAATTTCAAGCTGGAGCAGTCCTGCTACAGCAGCATCGTTATCGACACTGGCGACTGTCGTATAAAGGAATAAGCTATCGGTGCCGGTAATGCCTCCGGCAGTGGAGGTCGCGCCCAAGAAAACCTCACCGGGTGGATTACGCAGCGCAGCGGCAAAACTGGCTTGCGCGATCAACGAATCGGGCTGGGTCAGCGGATTGAGTGTGCTTTGTCCGCCGTTGTTAACCAACTCGTCGGAGACTATGCCTTCCGGCGTGATAAAACGGATGCTGAGAAAATCATCGCGGTTGCGCGTGATGAAATCATCAAATAAATTAAGCAGCGCCGCACGAAAGGTCTCTTGTTGGGCGCGGGGGACTTCCACCACTTGGCTGCCTGTAAACAGCCGGGCATAAGTACGTGCTGTGTTACTGTTGGCAATTGTGGCGAGTTCATTAATGGGGATGTTAAGTTCATCACCCAAGGCTTTATCCACAGCGAGAAGGGTTTGCTGGCTTTCTTGCCGCAATACCCGCCGTCCATCGCTTTGCAACGCGAAAATGCTCGTAATCGCCAACACCATAAATGTGATGACGATTAAGGGGATCACCCGCCGCATAATTCGGCGTTGGAAAGTTGCATCAGTTTGAACTTGTCGAGTCATCGTCATATTTTGTAACTCGCAATCATTTCCACATAAAGATTGAACAGAGTGATAAATAAATTATTCCGTGCCATTTACATGTCCGTTGCTGCCATTCGTCGGTTTCGGGTTGTCGCTGCTGTTCTCGCGCTTACCTTGTAACTGAATTGTGACTTGGGGAGAGCGTAAAGCCTGCCCCACTTCGCGCACAGCGGTTTGCAAAATAGCGTCAACATCGGTTTGCGTGGTAAGGCGGGCGCTGATTTCGTTGACCAAGCGCTCACGAGTGGTGGCACGGCGGCTTTCTTGGAAGAGACGGGCGTTATCTAAGCTGATCGCCAGACGATTGACCAGTTCTTGTCCAAGCAGCACCTTGTCATAATCAAAATCGGCGGCGCGTAATTCCCACGCAATCGCGCCGAGCGTTTGCCCACGCAGCATAATCGGGACGGCGATGGGAACGGTATCGCGCTCGGTACGTTCCCCCACCATCGGTTTACCCTGTGCGATAGCCGTGCGCCGCAGCTCACTGTGCGCCATACCTGTTTCGATGCCTGCGCTGCTGGTGAGCGAGGTCACACGTTGGGCATTCATGTAGTCTTGCCAAGCCGCTTGGGTGGCTTGCTGATTATTGAGGGTGATTTCTTCCAGGCGTTGGATCGACTCTTGATAGAGACGGGCATTTTCGATGGCGATAGCGATTTGATCGGCCATTGTTTGCAAGATTCTGACTTGATCTTCCGTGAAGCTGTCGCTTTCTCGGCTTTGTACATCCAGTGCGCCAATGACGACATCGCCAACGCGCAACGGAATAGCCAGTTCAGCACGGGTCTCTCGCAAAAATTCATTTTGTTTATGCACATTGCTGGCGGCGGTATCACGAGCGACCACCACCCGGCCTTCGTCAGTCACCTGCCCGATTACGCTCACCCCGCCCACTTCTAGGCGATGCCCCCGCGTTAAGAGGTTACGCCCTGCTTCCCCCGTGCTGGCGCGTAAAATTGCGTTACGGCCTTCGTCATCTAAGAGGAAAATTTGCGCGTGATAGATATTGGGGAATTGATTGGCGATGAGCGTCACCACGTTATCCATCAAGACTTGTAAATCACGCTGGGTAGAAGCGAAGCGGCTGACTTCTTGGGTCGCTTGCAAGTCGCGGACACGGGCATCGACACGATTCTGTAATTCTTCCACCAAACCGCCTGCTTGTTCGCGCATGGAGATGAATGCTCGCGCCAAGGAGCCTATTTCGTCCCCACGAGTGGCCGAAGTCACAGGCGCATCTAAATCACCATTGCTCATCGCCCGGATGCTGCGCTCCAAGCGACGTAAGGGCGGCGTGATGTGTTGGTTCATCCCAAGCCCTAGCAGCACACTAAAGGCCAAGATACCCCCGAATAACAAGCCGACGCTGCCGGAAATCTCCGGCAGCGTGACGGTAAACGTTTGGTTAGCGCGAATATCCGTTATAAGTGCGAAAGCCGTGCCGGGGATGGCGCTAAAATAAGCTAAATAGGCTTGATCCCCAAATGTGTAGGTATCGACTCCTGTTTCCTCCCCCAGTCCGCGCCGCACGATGTTGGTCATGACGCTCAAGCGTTCCGGTTGGCGTGAGCTTGCCGGCGCGATGACTTGCCCGCTGAGGGTCGTCATAAAACTTTCAGTCGTACGAAAAGAATTGGAGCGATCTAATTCATTAAGGAAAATGGTTTGTAGATTGATCGTCCCGATGACATAGCCCCATTCACGCCCTTGATATTTAAAAACGTAAACAATTTCTGGGAAGACCTGTCCATTCTCTTCAAAAAGCGCCACCCGTTCATCGTTGTTTAGCCTTAAGGCCGTTACGCCTTCACGATAGGCTGCGCTTTGTGACCAATCGGTGCCGAGGGACGGGGGGGCAGGGTTGCCCACAGGGGTTAGGGTGTTTTTGCCAAGCACTTGACCGTCTCGATCAACCACCACAATCCGGCTGAATGATCCCTCACTAATCAAGGTATCATCAATATAAGTTTGTAGTTCCATCGGAATAGGAATTTGGCTGTTGGCAGTGGTCAATACACCTAAAATTAAGTCGTTATAGGTTGGGTTGGCGACAAAGCCGCCGAGTGTTTGGCGTACCCGATTAAAATTGTCGGTAATGTGTTCTTGCTGCTCGTTGCCCTGTTCTTGTAAATACAAGGTCAGGTTGCTCAAATCTGCTGCTGTAACCTCGTTGCGGATGGTAAGGGCTGCCAGCAGCGTGGGGGCTAAAACGGCGACCACAAAACTCAGCACCAATTTAACCCGCAGTGACCATGTATGAAATGGCAGAAGTTGGATGAGTCGGTTCATAAAAGTTCCTCGCTGCTCGATAGTCGGATAGCGGGGTTGGGGCGCGTTTCTTCGGAATAAGCGCGTTCCGCAAAGGCATCCGGTTGTAGGTGGATGTGGGTGTTGACGGCACCCAATGCTTTATTAAAGCTCTCGGCTGCCAGTTTAATGGCGGTTTCTACATCCGTTGCGCTGATGAGCAGCCCAGAAGCTTCATTCGCTTTGCGCTCACGGATGGCTTGGGATTGGCTTTGTTCAAACAAGCGCTTATTTTCCAGCGCCAGCGCCAGACGATCCGCCACATTTTGCGCCATTTCTACTTGGCGCTCTCCAATTTGCTGTCCCGGCGGTAAGGTAAAAGCCATCGCGCCCAAAATATCATCACGCAGCATAATCGGCACATTAACGACCTGAGACTCGCCAACCTGGGTAATCTGTAGCTGCCCGGTCTTTAAAGTAGCCTCCACCATTGGCGATAAATGATGTGCCGCAACCGCCTTGCCTGCTGCGTCGATATCGAACCCAATCGCGTTTTGTCCGCGCTGCTGGAGATAGTTATCCCAAGTGGTGCTGAGCGTTTGGCGCTCGATCTTACGAATTTCGCGCAGTTGATTGCGGACATTGGTTAGGACGGTTTCTTGTTCCATAAGGCTGCCACGCAGCGCTTTTTCTGTGCGGATTTTTTGTATGCCAGTGGCAATTTGATCGGCTAAGACCGACAAGGCCGTAATTTGGGCTTGGGATAAGGGCGAATTAGGCGACTGAATATCCAGCACGCCGATGACGATCTCGCCTTGTAAAATCGGAATCTCGACACTATAGCCAAATGTGAGCAAAAAGTGGCTGCGGCGCAGTTCAAAATCGCTGTTAGAGACGCGCACAGGCTGGCGTGTGCGGAGCGCCTCATAAAGTGCGCTGGCATCGCCCACCGTGACGGATGTTTGTAGATCACTCTGGCGAGAGGCCAACCCAGAGCGAAGCCGCTGCGTGAGCTTGCCGCTTTCATCAACGAGATAAATTTGTGCGTAGGCCTGCCGAAGTTCTTCACGAATGAGGCTAAAAGCGCGCTGATAAAGGGAGAGTTCATCCGTGTCATTCGTTCTGGCGTTAAAGCTGCCGACCTGTTGAAGCTGCTCCACACTATGCAGCGATTGGCTGACGATACGATAGCTGTTACTGTTGAAGAAAAATAAAAAGAGGCTAATGACCGAGAAAAAAGACAGCGTGCCTAATAAATCCGCTGTCACTGTATCGGCGGGGATAGTGTTCAACGGTTGCGTCAAGCCCGATTGGGCAAACGCACCCGTGAAGGCCGCTAAGATAATCACCGAGAAAACGAGGAACAAAACCTGCCGTTCCAGCAAGAGACCCGCAGCAATTATGGCAATGGTAGGAAAAGTAATCGTCGCGCCGTACAGGCCATTGGTAATTGAAAACGCTGAAAATAGGGTCAAAAAGAAGACAAAAGACCACGAGGCGGCTTTTAAGCGCCCCGTTTGTAACAAGACGAACATCACCACAAGCAGCACTGGGAAAACGACTAGGCTGAGTGTATCCACTAAAACAATCAATGAAAGCGTAGGGGCGAGATTCAACAAGGTGGCGAGAGTCCAAATTGCCCAGATAACCCCCATCCCACTCATGACGAATAACAGCCCACTGGCACGTTGGTGATCAATCGGGTTGGTGTAAGGATAGCGTGGCGATAACCAGCGGCGGATTGACCCGATCATGATGTGCCTCCATTGAACGGACTATTTTTAAAAGCGCCGTTATGATACCCTTTGGTGTTGGTGGGTTCGTTAGAGGCAGCGGGTGTTTGCCCCAGCCGGATTGCCCCCTGTGCTGCGCCTAAGACCTCGCTCAATTCCGAGAGTGTAATTTGCAGCAAATCATCCACGCTGTCCGCTGCTTGATACAGTCCGACGATCTGGTTAATGCGCTGTTCTTGGGCGGTGGTCTCTTGCGCTTCTTCAAACAGACGGGCGTTATCCAAGCTGATCGCCAAGCGCTGTGCGACGGCCTGCATCATTTCAACTGTATCATCTTGGCGCAGGTCGATGCCGGGGCTGACTTCAATCGCCCCTAAGACCTCGCCACGCAGCACAATTGGCACGGCGATGACTTGGCTATCGTGATCGTCTGATGAATTATCTCGGGTGATCGGGCGCTGGCGGGTTGCCGCTTCTGTCATGGTTTGTGTCCAATCCGCGCCGGCGAGTATCCCTTGCGACGAAAGCGTTACCCCTGCGCTGTCACGGTTGGCGCGGAGATAGCTCTCCCACGCATTTTTGGAAAGTTGACGGTTCAAGCGTTGGATTTCTCGTAGATTGGCTTCTGATTCAAAGAACAACCGTTTATTTTCTTGCACGGCGCTGGCTTGGGCTTCAAACAGGCGGGCGTTGCGAATGAGGGTTGCCAGTTGATTCGAAATCACTTGCAGGGCTTGAAAATCGCTTTCATCGAAGGTATCGCGCTGGGTACTTTGAACATCAAGCGCCCCGATAATACGATCCCCATCCAAAATGGGCAGCGCGAGTTCGGCGCGTGTATTGGGGAGCAGCTCATTTCGAGCGTGAACCTCGTCGTTGTCGATATCGCGGACGATGACGGGTTCGCCTGTTTGTGTTACGCGCCCGATCACGCTTTGGCTGCCAACCGCCAACTTATGCCCACGAGCTATTAACTGCTTGCCCGCTTCGCCCGTACTAGCGACCAAAACCGCCGATTCGCGGGGTTCATCCAGTAGAAAAATCTGCACATGGTAATAGGCAAACCGATCTCGAATCAGATCAACCGCTTGTTTAAACAAGTCTTTAAGATCAAGCGTAGTTGAAGTAATTTGTGCGATTTCCGCGCTGGCATGGAGCAGTTCGCTTGAACGGATGGAGCGCTCGACGGCGAGGCCAATATCGTACCGAAAACGGCGCAGAAATAGGCTGAGGCTGACGAGTATCACTAAAACGCCTATAAAGCCAATGTTACCCCCGTAGAACTCTGGAGTGAGAGGGTAGCGGGTGAAGATGAGGGCGAGACTGGCAAAAAACATGAATAAAGACGCGCCAAAGACAATCCGATGCGCGAAAATTGCCGCAACGATCATACCCGAATAGGCAAAAGCAAAAACAATCAGAGGCGACTTGACACTAACGATGCTTAAAAGTATGGTGACACAGACCATATTAATGAGAAATATCGTGTAACGTTTCTGTAATGCTAAGATGAGTAGGAGGGCATATAATGCAGCGAAAGTTACAAAAGAAACTGCACCAACGGGCGAGAGATTACTGGTTAATAGGAGGCCAATAAAAACCACGCTGAGAATGGTGATGACCATAATTGAAAAGTAGCGCACAAAACGTAACTGAGTTTCTAGCAAAATAGATTGGGCAGAGGCAGGCGTGTTTTGGGTGTTAAGCCTCATTGATGGTGTTCCTTCCTAGACTTTCCTAGACAATCCGATTTAAGGCCGATTACCGCTGTTGGTGGGCGGACTTCCTAACCGGATAGTAACTTTTTCTGCTTTGATGGCCTCACGCAAGCTGCGGGCGGCTTCGGTGACGGTGGCTTCTACGTTATTATGCGTTTGGAGGCGGCTGCTGATCTGGTTAACGAGGGCTTCTCGTTGGCCTAAGCGCTGGCTTTCATCCAAAAGACGGGCATTTTCCGCTGCCAAGCCAAAGCGCTCGCCTACTTCCTGCACGAGGTCAAAGTCTTCCGGTGAGAAGATGCGATCTTTATCCAGTTCAAATTCCATCGCGCCGACGACTTGCCCACGCACCCGCAGCGGAATAGCGACGACTTGGCGGCTATCTTGGTCTTCCTGCACGAAATGATTGATGCGAATGGCTTCTTCTAATGTCGGCGTAAGTTCATGCTCTGGTTCCACACTGTTGAGTCCAAAATCAATATTTAGGCCATAGTCGTTTCGTGCGCCACGCAGATATTCCGACCAAGCGCGTCCGGTCAGGCGTTCATTTAAGCGCTCACGATCTGCCAGCGCTTCACGCAGTTGCTCCACTAAGCGTTCATTTTCTTCTTGACGCGATTGCGCCGTTTCATATTGGCTGGCGTTATCAATGGCTAAGGCTGTACTATCCGCCAAGGCTTGGAACGTCGCTAGTAGATTGGGGTCGTTGAAGGCATCGCCATCTTTGCTCTGCAAATCGAGCGCACCGATAATTTTGTCACCAATTCGCAGCGGAAAAGCCGCTTCGACGGCGGTATCTGGCAGCAGTTCGTTGCGGCGATGGACGGTCTGGGTTGATCCGGCACGGGCGACAATCGGCTGGCCTTTTTGTGTCACCTGACCGATAACGCTCTGGCTGCCGATAGTCAGGCCGTGACTCGCGGCGATCAATTTTTGCCCGATGGGGCCTGTGCTGGCGACCAAGCGGGCTTGGTGGCCTTCTGGGGGAATCATGAACACTTGTGCGTGATAGACAAAATCAAATTTTTCGATGATGCGGTTGGTGATAGTGGGCAGCACCTCGTTTAAAGTGCGGCGACGCGAAACTTGCTGGGCAATTTCCGAGAGGATTTCCGCGCTGATGGCACGATCTTCTACCGCTTCCGTCGCGCCTTCAGTGCGGCTGCGGTTGGCATAACGCAGTAGCAGATAAATGACGAAGGACGCACCCATCGCTTGCAGCATATATGTGGCGACGGAAATATCAGAATTGGCGAAAGCTGCGCTGCTCATGGCACGGATGGTTAGTGTTGCCATTGCTACCCCTAACCCCGCGACGATGCCTTGCCAGCCAATCGCTAATGCACCGATGACGATCATCAAGACAATTGCACCGCTGGCATAACCCGCTGCATTCGTGTTGACGACCAGCAGTAAAACGCCGCTAAAATACCACATGAAAAATAACGCCCACCCCGCGACCATCACCATAGCGCGGCTGGTGGCGATATAGGCGATTGCGCCCAAAATATACAGGCTTATAAAGACGACTAACGGACCAGCCGCGCCAGCTTGACTGCCGTATTGCAGGGCGACTTGAAACAGTGTGACTCGTTCGGTTGTCTCGGTAGAAATGCGCCATTCCGGGACGGAAAGCGCATACGTGCTGTAAAATCCTAGAATCAGCAAAAGCAAAAAGTAGGCCACCCGCCCCCGATATTTGCCGAGCGCTGTATCATAACGTTGGGTAGGGAAGATGAATTTGAACAATTGTAGTGGCTGCATTACGACTCCATTTTGGAATTTGTGCCACCATCTTCTGGGAGCAGGGCTGGGGTAGTGAGGCGGATACGCGCCCGCCGAGCGCCGAGCGCCTTGCCGAGTTCGCTCATGGTGACATCAAGCATCTGCTCTAATTCCACCTGCCGCTGTAACTGCGATGAAATATCGTTGATGAGCGCCTTACTTTTAGCCACACGCTGGCTTTGCCCATAAGCATCGGCATTTTCTAAGGCGACGGAAAGCTGGCTGACCAATTGTTGAAAGATGGCGGCTGTCGTCGCGTCATACGCCTCACGACGGTGACTGGCAATTTCGACCAATCCCAAGACGACCCCGCGTGCGAAGATCGGCTGTGCCATCACAGAAATAACATCTTCGCGGGAAGTGTGGCGCAATGAGGTTTCTTTCGTCAAATCACCAATTCGCACCCCTTCGCCCGTCCGCCATACTCGGCCTGCGGTTGTGCCGTTAATTTCTACGGCTTTCCCTGCACGATCAACCCACAGTGTATCACCGTCGCGGCTGGCAATCACTTGTAGGCGGTTTTGCGCCGCATCGAACATGATGACGCTGATCTGATCGGCGCTGACGATGCGCGTCATGCTGGTGAGGGCGATTTTAAGAATATCGTCAATTTCGAGGGTTGATTGCAGCAGTTGGCCTAGCGCGGCAATTTGTTGGAACTGTTGCGCTTGTTTTTGGCTGTCGCGCAGCAGACGAATATTTTGCACACTCACGCCGATCTGTGCGGTAATAGTCCGGGCGATGTCGATCATATTGGTATCAATCACGAACTTTGTGTCAAAAATATCTAACCCGACGGTGCCTAAATAATCCCCTTGTGTGTCTAACAGGGGCAGCAGCAGCAGCTTTTTAATGCCCATTTTTTCGGTATTTTCGTGCAACCCACTATCGGCTAAATTGACGGTGATCGGCTGTAAGTTGCGACGGAGTTCTACTTGGAGGGGGTTATCCGCCGGAATTTGTATCCCGACACTCGACATATCGGGGTATTCACTGACAATCGAAACAAACTGCTTGGATTCGTCCATCAGCGAAATGCTGGCATGATTGATCCCCAACGCATTGACTAAAGCGGTGCAGGTTTGGTCGAGCAGGGTTTTCTCGTCAGGGGCATTGGTTAAGCTGTTGGCAAGCTCATTAATCGTTTCTAGTACGCGCACTTGACTGCTCAATTGTGTCGCGCTGGTTTGGCTATCACGCAGCAAGCGTTGATTTTCTACCACAATAGCAAGTTGATCGACCAGATTCCGTAAGGCGCGGGTGCGGTTAAATGGCATTCGCCCCGGCGAGTCACTGGCAAAATTGACGAGGCCAAATAAACGGCGGTTAGTGCCTGTGAGGGGTAGGGTCAGAAATGCCCCCTTTGAAGCATTCTCCAAGATGGAGCGTTGTTCGCTGGTGATCGTATTTTCGGTATCTGCTAATTCTCCTTCCGAAGATACAACAGGCACTAAATCGGGATAGTCCGTCAGATGGACTTGACGACTCTTGGTAATAATGTCGCCACCATCAATTTCGGCAATCGTCGCCAGCATTTGTGGGTTTTCCGCATCAATCACCGCGATATGAGCGCGTTCATATGTGCCATCGGTAAAGGCATAAAGGGCGACAAGCATATCCATCGGTTGGTCGGCGCTGTAAATTGTATTGGTCGTCTCATATTGGGATTGGACAAAACCGAGCGCTTCGGCGGTTTGATCGAGCAGACGGCGATTTTGGAAGGTGAGCGAAAGCTGATCGGCAATCGCCAGCACATTATCAAGCTGCACCCCTTCGAGTTGCGCCCCTTCTTCAGAACCAATCCCCAGCATCCCCATCACTTGGCTGCCGGCGCGCAAGCCCACACCCATAAAATTGCCCATCCCGCGTGTGTTCATAAAACGTAAGGTATTGGGCATGAGGGCGTTGGGTTCATGAATGAGGTTGGCTGTATCTTGTAGGAAGATGGGTTCGCCGTGCGCGAGTTGGGTGACGATTTCGACTAATCCGGGCAGTTCGGGGTCAAGCGTATCGACGATGCGCGGTTTATCCAGTTCGCGGCGGGTGGCGGTGGCCTCTGTGACGACGTAATTGGGTGTTTCACCATCAACCACAGGTGAATCAAACATTAGGATAGCCACAACTTTGACGACCTCCGGCATCCCTTGTAAGATGGTCGCGCCCATCTCAAGATACGTCTCCGAACCGGCAAGCGCACGATTGGTCGAAACGAGACCGGAAGCGATGGTTTGTGCCTCGCGGGTTTCATCCAAAAGACGGTGGATGCGAAGGGATGTACCCATTTGATTGATGATATTGGTAAAAGCGATCACTTCTTCTTGGGTAAAAGAATCGTTCCCATCGCTGGTGATAATTAAGCTGCCGAACAACCGTTCACCGATCATGATGGGGATGCAAAGACAGCGCACCATGCCGTTAGTTCGCATCCATTCTTGGAACGCGACCCCAACTTCTTGCTTAGAAACCGAATCTAAATTGTCAATCAGATAAATTTCGCCATTTTGTAAGGCTTGATGCAGCCTGGCCTGTTGATCTATCGAGGTCAGAACAAGCCCTTGATTCCAGTCAAATTCACGATTTTGGTTGATGGTAATCAGCGGCTGCCAGCGGATGACCTGCCCGCGCTCATTTGTGACGAATTGGTTCAGGCACAAAAAGCGGGTACTTTGTGGCAGCATGTGGCGGACGACGGCACGGGTCATCTCGACGATATTTTCTGCCGCGACGATCTCCATCATAACTTGCGATTGACGTTGGCTGATGTCGCGGATGGTGGCGGTAGTTTCGATCAGACGATAGAGCCGCACCAGCGCCCCTACTTGATCTGCTAAGGATTGGTACAGATCAATTTCAAATGGGCTTGGATTAACTGATTCCGTCGTGCTGTTAAAGTTGATGATGCCGACGGCGCTGCCTTGTGAGCGCATGGGTAGTAAAAGAGAGGAGAGAATGGGGTAATCCGCGCTCCAATTTTTGAGCTTAGGATTCATGTTGGGATCATTTTGGATATCCACAACGACCACCGGCTGCCTATCTTCGATGGCATAGCGTGCGGGATAGCCCACTTCTTCCAGTGTAATTTCTACCTCAAAATGGGTCGTAACGGCACGCTGCTGATTGGCGGTGGCGACGGTTTTAAAGCCGGTAAACGTGCCTTCGTCGGAATAAGTAAAAATATTAATGGCGATGAACTGGCCTTTACGCACGATGTGATGACCGAGTGCTGCTGCCATCTCCTGAAAGGTGGTACAGGTGGTTAACTCGGCAGAGGCGGCGGCCTGACGGCGGATGAGATCGCCTAGCGCAGCCAAATCGCTTGATGTGTCGGTTGGTGCTGTGTTCATCACGAAATTCCCCGGCATATTTTGTCCAAGCGTTAGGAACGCACAGGTGTGCGTCCTATGATGAGTTTTGAGGTGAATGCGTTTACCGAAAAACGCCGTAAAGCCCCTAGCTTTAGATAGGGGGATGTAAGGCGTAGAAAATCTTGAAGCTTGAAACCATTGGCGCTATACTTCCATTCATTCAATTGGCACATTGCACGAGGCGTAAAGTCCGGTAATTGAGCCAATCGAGGCACTTTAATAATGGAATATAGGCGGTTGTGGCAAATAGGTTGCCACGTAAAATATTCAACCAACAAGGTCTGTGTTTTGAGATGGGGTATCATCTCATACTGTCTCAGTCGGTGGAAGTCCCTGCAAAAAGCACGGCATCCGGCGTTCACGGCAGAAGCGCCTGCCTTCAGGCATGGGGAGTATGTCACCATAACAGTCTTGAAACTTGGAATAACGCCTAAAAAATTCTTCTTAAACCACAGAGATCATAGGCTCGACTTTATCCATTTACTTGACTTTTTGCTGCCAGTGGTTAAAGCCGACAGGCT
>DAOTTO010000115.1:0-12657 GCA_034437895.1 Anaerolineae bacterium
GCCACCGACAGCGCCGCACAAATTTGATCCATAACGAGCGTCGTTGCTTCTAAGGCAAACGCGCCATTCTTGAGTGCATCATGCAGGCTGCCGCCGCGCAAAAAGCGCATGACCAGATATGCACCATCCGGGTCGCGCCAGTAATCATACAGCGGCGTGATATAAGGATGTTCCAAACGGGCGACGAGCTGCGCCTCAGTTTCAAAACGGCGGATGAACTCAGGTTGATTGGCAAGGCCAGGCAAAATAATTTTGATAGCAACTTCGCGCCCGACAGTCGATTGATACGCTTTATAGACCGCACCAAAGCCGCCCGCGCCTAAGCGGTCTTTCAGTTCATAACCTTTAATATTGGTACCACTTAAATTTTTTATCATACTCGGCCTCCATGAATGAGAATAGGATTATTATATTCCCCTAAATACGTGGCGGCCTTTCATTCCCTACTTTTACCCATCCCCCTGTAGGCGCAGCTTGACGACTTCACCTAACACGGTCAAGGCAGGCGGTTGAATTTGGGCATGATCGACCAACGCCGCAATCGTCCCTAATGTTCCTACGACTGTACGCTGCTGTGGGGTCGTCCCGCGCTCGATACAGACAGCAGGCAGAGTCGGCGCGATTCCGGCGGCGATGAGATGCGCGGTAATCGCACTTAACCGCGAAACACCCATCAGCAGTACCAGCGTTCCCAACCGCGTTGCCGATACAAGCGCGTCATAATCAATGCTGGTTTCTTCTTTAGCGGGGTCTTCGTGTCCGGTGAAAACGGTAAATGCGCTGGCGATCCCGCGATGCGTAACCGGAATCCCGGCATACGCGGGAACGGCAATCGCGCTCGTTACGCCGGGGACGACTTCGCACGGAATCCCCGCCGCCGCACACGCGATCACTTCTTCACCGCCGCGCCCAAACACAAACGGATCGCCGCCTTTCAGCCGGATGACCAGTTTTCCTTTTTGGGCGTGTTCGATCAAAACCGCGTTAATTTCTTCCTGCGAGAGGCGATGTTTTTGCGGCAGTTTACCCGCGTCGATGCGCTCGGCATCAGCACGGGCTTCCTCCAACAGCGCCATCGGAATTAGGCGGTCATAGACGATGACATCAGCGCGGCGGATGAAGTCCAATCCCTTGACTGTAATCAATCCGGGATCACCCGGCCCCGCGCCGACCAGAATCACTTTACCGACTGTCATTCAGGTTGTTCCTTTTCATTAACTTCAAGTGCTTTCATCGCGGCAGAAAGCCAAAAATTGCACGGTTCATGGCAAGGCATTTTCGGCGCGGCGCTTTGCGGTTGAAACCAAAGCGGATGAAGCACACATTTCCCACAAACATGCTCTACAACGGCTTGCTTCTGGTTTTCAGTCAGCGTCTCCAGTTGGCGATACTGCCCGATCTGACGAGCGAGTGTTTCTGCGAATACAGTGCGTAGGGATTCATGCGATGTCCCATTTTGAATATGAGCCAATCTCGACAGGAAACTTGCAAACACACCCGGATAGATCGTTTCAAATATGGCATAAATCGGAATTTCCCCCACAGGCACATGCCAACCGCGTGGTAAATCATCAGAGGTCGCTAAAGGACGGAAGGGATTTTCCCGAATCACCCGTCGGAGTTCAGCGGGATTATCAATCCTTTGAGTTGAGTCAACGTCTCGATCTGCAAAGTGGCGCACATCGTCACGGGTGATCCATAATTGTCCCCAAATCGCGGGTCTTCCCGTTTTTGATCTATTTGCCCAATCCAAAAATAGATCGCGCTGGCCTAAGCCATCTTTGCGCTTTTTTACCTGATAGTGACCCTTCGGAAAGCAATCCCAAACCGACCCCTCACACGGCGGCTTAAGCGGTGCGCCTGCTTCCCGTGCCAGTTCCAGAATCGCATCACGCAAATCATCGCCAATGCCAACAGGCTGTGTATAAATTACCTCGCGCCCATTGATGAAACGCGATATGCCAGCAGCTAAATCCTGTTCCGAGGGCAGTGGATCAAAACCTAATTCTCGCGGCACATCAATCATAGTATGCGACCCTGCCGCTAAAAAATAAGGCACGGCGATGATATTTGGCGCAGTCGTCATCGTATAAACATCAGCGATAGCAGGCGAGTCATCCAGATAGACCGCCACCACTTCATCCACAAGCCCAAGCGCACGGATGGCTTCCGCTTGGGCTTCGGTGGCTTTTCGGCTTTCGGGATTGCGCCGCGTGCTATGCCCGATCACGGCGACAGCAGTCGATTCCGCCGAAATATTTTTCAGCGCATCCTCGACTCGCTGACGCGCCATCTGAGCAAGATATGGATGCTCGCTCAATGTCCGCGTGTAGCGAATCGTTTTTCCGTCGCGCAACGTCACAGCTCCGGTTAAGCCCATCTCAGCCGGAATGACAGTCTGCGTAAAATAGCCCTGCGCTGTAAACAGCGGCACGACGGTAATATCCGTTGCTGAAAGTGAATCAAACACAGTGTGGAACGAAGGCATTTCCTTCCAGAAAGCTGCCGTCACTTCATCCGCCACGTTCATAGCCCGGAGTTGATCGACCAGAGTCCAGACCAGTCCGGCGGTGTTGGGGCTGATGTGTGAGCCGTGTCCAGCCAAAATGAGTGCTGTTGTCATCGAAATCTCCTCGTTTCTTAAAGTCTAATGTGTCCTATCCATCTTGCAACCTTTTGGTTTGTTATGGTACACTTTGCAACATCAGTTCATCAATTTGATGTTCAATGTTAGAAACCGTCCCAGAACCTCCCCCTGAACGTTGGTTGCATTGTGTTTCAGGAATTCCTGTGCCAGACACCGTTTGCGTGTCCGGCTTTTTGTGGTTCTGGGCTTAGACAAAGGATGAGACACAAGTGTCCGCTGACCGATTAGCTGGTCTACTCACGATTCTCGCCTTAATTGCCGTTCATGCCCTGCTTACGCTGGCTTTTGGTGCGCTTGTCAATACCCGTGCCGCATGGCTGCGTGAACAAGAAGAGGAAGGCAATCAACGCGCCGCGAAAATCCTCCGCCTGACGACTGGAACGAACCAACTCAACATGACCTATCAAATCGCCGTGACGTTGCTGCGGTTTGCCATCGCTGGGGTCGCTGTGCATGATTTCGCTGAACCGCTAGTCTTAGGAAATCCGACGATTACGCCCACCCTCATTGTGGGCGTGGTGCTGTTTGTGACGGCAGCCCTCACGGTGATTTTGGGCGATCTAGTGCCAGAATCCTTCGGCAGCGGGAATGCGAATACGCTCGCGTTTTGGTTCGTGGATTTTATGAGTATCGTAGTCGTCCTGCTGAGTCCAGTGGTCGCGGTTGTGTTGGCGATTAGCAAGGGGTTATCGTCGGTGATGGGCAGCAGTAGCTTCGTGAACACCGTCACCGAAGAAGAGATCATGACTCTTATCGACGCGGGACATACCGGCGGCACGATTGAAGAAGAAGAAAAAGACATGATCTATTCCGTACTGCAACTGAATCAAACCCGCGCCAGCGAAGTGATGGTGCCGCGTATTGATGTGATTGCGGTAGAGATCAACAAAACGCTCGACGAAGCCGGATTGATCTTTATTCGTTCCGGTTATTCCCGTGTCCCAGTCTATGAAGGCACCGTAGATCATGTGCGCGGGGTGCTTTATGCCAAAGATTTGCTGGCCTATTGGCATAATGGCAACAACGAAAACGGCAAAACTGTCAATGATTTAATGCGCCCGGCTTATTTCGTCCCAGAAACAAAACGTGCCGACGAGTTGTTAAAAGAATTGCAGACGCAAAAAGTCCATCTGGCGATTGTGGTGGATGAATATGGCGGTACGGCGGGTCTGGTGACGATTGAAAACATCATCGAGGAAATCATCGGCGATATTCAAGATGAATATGACTTCGATGAAGAGGCCGAATATGAAGAACTTACCCCGGATGTCTATCTTGTGGATGCCAGCATTGATCTTGACGACTTCAATGATTTACTGGAAGTTGAACTCCCCACTGATGACAGCGACACATTAGGCGGTTATATTTATACCCACTTTGGGCGTGTGCCACTGATTGGTGAGATCATCGAGGATGAAGACTTGGCGATACGGGTCGTGTCTGTCGATGGACGGCGTATCCGTAAGCTGCATGTTGTTCGTAAACGCCTAGAAGATGAAGACACCGCGTCAGTGGATGTCGCAGTCACGGCTACAAATGAGGTTAAAATCTTAAAGGACACAGATTCCACTGAACAAGAAGTGGAAAAAGTGACGGATAAGGCAGTTTAATGGCACAAGATTCCTCCGCCGCCCGCAGCGCCGCTCGTAATGCGGTTCGCTTGTTAATTGACCAAGCGATTGCTGCCAGCGCCAATGCGTACATTCCCTATTCTCATTATCCTGTTGGTGCAGCGCTGCGGACGGTGGACGGGACGGTCTATACCGGGTGCAATATCGAAAATGCGTCTTATCCCGTGACGATCTGCGCGGAACGCACCGCCCTCGTCAAGGCCGTCAGTGAAGGGCATCGCCAGTTTGACCTGATGGTCGTCGTCACGCGCAACGGCGGGAGTCCGTGTGGGATGTGTCGCCAGATGCTCTACGAATTTTCCCCGAATTTGCATGTCGTCATCGCGGATTTGGAAGGCAATATTTATCAAGAGCTTTCCCTAAGCGATTTACTGGCGCACGGATTCAGTCCGGCTAAGCTAGAATAACCCCTATCAAAAAAGGGCGTTTTCACGCCCTGATTTCACCAGTTGCTTTATAAATTTACAAATAATCGCGCAGTTGGCGGCTGCGGCGCGGATGACGCAAGCGGCGTAAGGCACGGCCTTCGATCTGGCGGATACGTTCTCGTGTAAGGCCGAACTTTTGCCCAACTTCTTCCAGCGTGTAACTGCGTCCATTTTGCAGGCCAAAGCGCAAGCGCAGGATACGCGCTTCACGCGGGGTCAATGTACCGAGCAGTTCTTCGATTTTCTCTTGCAGCAGCTTATCGTATGCGCTTTGGGCGGGTGTGGGCAGTGAATCGTTTTCGATGAAGTTGCCTAATTCGCTGTCCTCATCTTCCCCCACAGGGTGTTCCAAACTCAGCGGCTGCCATGACACCTTTAACATCCATTGAACTTTACGTGTATCACAATCCATCGCTTCGGCCATCTCATCTAAAGTCGGCTTGCGACCATGCTGCTGTTCTAATTCACGCGCCACCCGATACAAGCGGCGGATGCGATCACTCATGTGGACGGGAACGCGAATCGTCCGGCCTTGATCGGCAATAGCACGGGTGATCGTCTGACGAATCCACCATGTGGCATAGGTGCTAAAGCGAAACCCACGCCGATAATCAAATTTCTCGACGGCTTTCATCAATCCCAAGTTACCCTCTTGGATCAGATCAAGGAAAGGGACACCGCGATTCATATATTTTTTAGCGATTGAAACGACTAGGCGGGTGTTGGCTTTAATCAGATGTTCACGGGCGTGAATGCCATCTTGGACGAGGATTTTCCATTCGGTGGCGTGGTTGTGTTCGGGGTTTTTAAGCAGTTTCTTTTCGGCATTCAGGCCGCTTTCCAGCCGGACAGCCAGACTAACTTCTTCATCGACATTTAAAAGAGGCACCCGCGCCATCTCTTTAAGATAAAGCCCTACTGTATCGTTGGAGGCCAGTTCATAATTTTTGTCGGCATAGGCCTCGTCTTCGTCCTCCTCCATCTCCCCTTCCATATCTTCCATCAGCGAGTCATCATCAAAGAAATCATCGTCGTCCATTGTATCAAAGAAGGCATCATTAAAATGAGAGCCTTCCGGCTCGGCTTCGAAGAAATCCCCAGTCGGCATCATATCAAGTTCGGCTGTGTAATCGGAATCATAATCTGTCAAGATCGTATCCCCCTAATGTTAATTATTTAGCGAAAAAATGCGCTACTTTGTTTCTAACAACTTCTTCAGGGCAGCCATGCGTGGATCGATGTCATCATCATGAGAATGGTGCGGTTCGTCGTTTAAGTTCGCGCCGCATTCGGGGCAAAGCCCTTTACAGTCTGGTCGGCAGAGGGTTCTGCCAGCGAGCGCGATGAGTGCTTCCTCACGTAACAGGGGCGCTAAATCTAAAATTCCATCTTCATTCACCCGGAACTCCGTCAGAAGCGCCGGTTGGGTGGCATAAAGTTCTTCAATGGTGACTTCAAATGAGTTCTCAACCAGATCAAGGCAGCGGTAGCATTCGCTTTCTACTGCCGATTCGAGTGTCGCCTGAACCAGAACGCCTTCCTTAGTACGGCTCAAACGGAGGGGGCCGCGCACATATTTCAGCGTAAGGTCATCACTGACGCGCACTGCCGGAAAATCAATCTGCGAATCGTGATTATGCGCTGGGCCGTCATTCAGCAAAAAGCCAACATTAATTTTCAAGATTCGATTGCTGACGTATGCTGGCGATGATGGTGGCGCTTGCGGTGTTTGCTTCATAATGAACGGCCTTTTCGAAAAAGGGTAGAAACAGGCCTAACGTTTTTCAGCCTTACATTTGCATTATAGGGAAATTTAGAATCCTGTGTCAAGATATGGGACAAGGAATTAACACAAAATAAACCCTAAATCTTTTAAAGTCCTAAGTTTGTTAGAAAAGTCAAACGCTTGCGCTGGAATATCATGGTGGCTGCGGACGAGCGTAGTACAATCGAAGGGCAATCGTCAGCCAAGTTTTTGAGCATCGTGGATTATAATGGAATCCGTCCTGTAGAGTGTTTTATAGGATAAGATTGGTTTAAGGAGCAACACCCCGATGAATAAGGGTTATTGGATTCGTGCGGCGTTGATGAGCGTTGTTTTGCTGATTACGATGATGGGATTCACTATTTTCGCACAGGAAGCGCCCCCACCGCTGGCGGCGGTGACGAATGGCGGATTGGTTTTGGTTGTTGGTGGCGCGAGTCAGCAGGTGGAAAGCGCGAATATCGCCTATTATGATCTGACATGGAGTCCTGACGGCAGTAAGCTGGCCTATACCGTCAATGATGGGAGCGCGACACGCCTCATGCTGACCGACAGCGCCGGAAGCACCCCCACCCTAATCGCTGGAAATGTGTCTTATATGCCTTTGACATTTACGGCGGATTCGGCGCAGGTGATTTATACCGTTGAAGACAGCACCCAAGTGACGACGATGGCGAATGGATTGCCGGGTTCGACAATGAATGTGTTCGTGCAAGGCAATGAGTCGCCGATTGCCAGTTTTGGCTTTGGCGTGGGCTGCGGCGGTGGATCGCCGTTTCCGATGGATGCTGTTTATAACACTGAGGCGGGTTTTGGTGGAAGTGCGCTGACGTTTGAGGCAACCCCCTACGGTATTCTTTACAGCACGGCTTGTACGGGGCAAGGATTAGGATTGCTCAATTTTGAGACGGGCGAGAGCGTATCCTTGGGGGATAACCTGAGTCGAGCAAAACTCGCGCCGGATGGTCGTCGGGCATTGGTGTTGCAAGGCGGCGGACTTTCTGTGCTTGATCTGGAATCGCGCCAAGTCAGTGGGATCGCAACATCTGCAACGCCAGATCAAATTGGATGGGGGGTTGATGGAAGCGCTTATTACAGCACCCGCACCTTATTGATTGACGCGATGCCGATGGCACCAGAAGAAGCCTCGGCTTTTAGTGCGTATCTGGGTATGGAGGCCAGCGCCTTCCCGCAGTATGAAGTCGCCCTTTATCAAGTTGACCTGAACAGCGGGGCGGACTCGCAAGTGTATGTCGGCCCTGGCTGGGCGATTGGGCGGATATTCGCCGCGCAGGGCGGAGTTTACTTCAGCCTTGTGCCAAATGGTGAGGCATGGGTGGAAGCTATCGCCGCCGGAACGCTGGACATCACTGCGCCTGATAGCTTTTTCCGTGAGCGCCAGATTGTCGCGGCACGGTTGATGCGGTTGGTCGGCGATGGAACGTCTGTCGAGGTCGGTAGCGATATTGGACAAGCGACCCCGCGACCTTAAGCGGCCTTTGTTCATTGAAAAGTACTTACTTGCCGTGCCGCGAGACGCTCTGCTGTCCCTGCGTCATGGGCGGGAAGATAGACTAGCGGCACCTGCGCTCCCAACTGACGAATGCGCGAGAGCGTAGTACGGGCTTGCCGTCCATCGACTGAAATCCCGGCGATCTTCCCCTGACTGACCTGAGCTTCGTTGAAAGATGCATCCCCCGCGAAAAATATCGTCTTGTCACTTTCCTGCAAGATCACGCTCTGATGTCCCAGCGTATGACCTGGGGTGGGGACAAGCAGCACATCGCCTGCCTGTGTAAGCCGTTGGCTGGATGGAAAATTGTGAAATGCCCGTCGGTATATTCCACGAGGGTGGGCGCAAGCCATTTTGGATATTGTTCCAGGACGTTGCCGAGTGGTCGTCGCCATTCTGTACCTGCGATCAAAATTTCGGCTTTTGGAAAAGCGTGAAGTCCGCCTGAATGATCGGTATGGAGATGGGTTTGAATCACCCATCGCACATCGGAAGGCTGAATGCCCAGACGCTCTAATTGAGGCGCGATTTGGTCTTCTGGGCCAAATTCCAGCTTAAGTTTTATCAAACGATTGTGGACAAAATCATTTACAGGCGAGTAGTAATCTGGCTCAAAAACACGGATGTTTTCCCCCGTATCAATGACGATGACTCCTTCGGGATGTTCAATCACCCATGCCCAGACCGGAAGCGGTTCTGTGAAACGACGACTAAGGATAAGATCAAGATAACGTAACCCGATTGTTGGAAGTTGCGCTGCGCGGTGGGTTTGTTTGACGGTGACTGTGGCGCAGCGCAGTGCATGAATCTTCATAGCTTAATCCTAAAAATCAGCGATACCATAGATAAACTGATAACTCAAACAGACAATAACGACACTTTGATATTCATCGAGATTGAGCGAACCGGGAATTTCATAGGTTTGGTTTCCGGTGTTGGCCTGCAATTGACCCGCATCGTAGTAAAAACCTAAGTCCGCAAAGGTGATGGGCGTGGGATTTGGGGAAAGATAGACGTGTAAGTTGAGGCCGTTGGTGACGCGGAAGTTTTCCAGCCGGAGCAGTTTGCGCCCATCCTGATATTGATAAAAGATGACATTGCCTTCGGACGTGAATAGGGGAAGATACGGCGAAATATCCTCTTCATTGTCGAGTTCAAGTTCGTCCATGTTCAAGACGGCGAATTCACCCTCACGCATAGTCTGGGCGGTGCCGACATCTGGGAGGGCTTGCGCGTCGTCGGGGAGGGCTTCATCTGGATTAAGCGCGGCGGTCAGGATGGATACCGCCATGAGTGAGTTTTCCCCATTCATTTGAAGATAAAGGCGGCGATCCGCAACGGGAAGTTCCTGATAGGATGGCTGTAGATTTTCTGCCAAGCCGGGAAAGCCCTCTTCAGCAGATTGGCGCTGTAAAAGCGGCTGCCAGGTAGGAAAGGTATAGGTGGCGACGACAAGCAGCGCACCGATAAACATGACAAACAAGCGTAAACGGGTACTCATCAAATTCCTTGCACGGATACCCCTAGCTTTAGCTATGGGGAGTAGGTGCAAGTTCTCCTTTCAAGAGTAGCGGACGATAATCCCGGAAGGGAAAGGGAGATTTGCAGTTACCTGCTGGCTCTCCCTGAAGGCCTTCTCCGCTTGCGCGGGCAACGTCTTCCTCGACAAGGTTAGTGGTCGGTACTTTCCTCTGTCCTGCACTGGCTTCGTACCCCGTAGGCCTGTTTAACAGGGAGGTTCTAGAGCTTAGGGCTGGAACGTCACCCCAAGGTAGGTCGTTGAACGCTTGCCACTAACGTAGCCCGATAGGGATTGCTCCCCTTGGCTGAGTCTGGTCAGCGCCGGACTTGCATTGCTACAAGCCCCTAGCTTTAGCTATGGGGTCGCTGACTCCCTCATGGATATGAATTATCGTAGTATAACATACCAAACTGTATAATTGACACACTCGACGGCGGCAGCATCTTGCCCGGTTTTATGCTCCCCGTGCGCGATATTTTCCCGAATTGAGGTTTAAAAATGGCAGTCGCACAATCACCCGTCTATCAGGTAGTCTATTATTTTCTCGCATCACGCCCGACACATGAGGAAATTCTTGCATTTCGTCCAGCCGAAGCGACACAGGCACGTATCCACAAACTCTTGGAAGTAAACAAAGAAGGCCGCTTAACCGGAGAAGAAGAAGCCGAACTGGACGAATTCGAGAATGTAGAGCATTTCGTTCGTATGCTTAAACTTCATACCCGCCAACTGCTACAACAGAAATGACCTATATCCCAGAATCGGTGCGCCGCCTGAACGTTCATAGCAATTTTAGTTGCCATTACCAGAGCAGACGGCGCTATTTTATATTTGCCCGCTTATATGGGCGGGAACATCCGGCGCTCTTATATTTTGGCCGCCCGTCGCATCTGTAAACACGCCGTATCTCAGCCGATACAATCATCAATATAAGGTCGGGCGCAGCGAAATCCCACGTTGTTGTTCTCGTTAGTAGGGTTGTTCCTGTTGCGGACGGCGGAGCGCAAGTTGTTATCGTTGTTGTTCCACGAACCGCCCCGCACCACGCTCCCCGGTGCCCCCGCATCATTAGACTTTTGCCCAATTATGCACGCATAATTTTAACCCATCCTCCCAACAATTTGCCAATTTCTGTCGTTTGCTCGGCACTATATTGAAATTGTTTGGGGCTGGTATAGTTGAGTTCAACTGCAAAACGCAGATAAGTTCGCAGTTTATCCAATTCCGCATCGGCAAGCTGTAAATACTGCCGAGTCTCCGATGTCTTAGCCGCATAAATCAAATTCTCGTGAAAAGCGAAAATGGCATCATCTATCCGTTTAGCCAAACGAAAGCGCTCATCACGGGGGAACTTGTTGGTATGCTGAAACAACCACAACATAAAGGCTTCCGTCTTCACAAAAATCGGCGACTGTTGAGACATAACGAATCCATCTCTCTTGGGCTTTAAAACGATCCAAATCCACTACCTCTAAAAAAATTCGATTCCGCTAACGCGGAAAACATTTTCAGAAAACAGAACCCCAGAATTCAGAAAACAGAGCTATGAAGAGCGGGCGCAGCGAAATCCCACGTCGGTGTACTCGTAAGTAGGGTAGTACCTGAGGCGGACGGCGGAGCGCAAGAAGTTATCGCTGTTGGTCCACGAACCGCCCCGCACCACGCGTGGAACATCCGTTCTTTGTAAGTCTTCGCGCCCGTCGGTTGCATCATAAGGATAAGAATAATTATCCTGATCGTAAATTGTGCTGACCCACTCCAAAACATTGCCGCTCAGGTCATACGCGCCCACCCACGAAATACCACCCGGACGGCTGCCAACATCGGCAGTCTGATTATCACCAGAGACGACATTTTCCGCCACAAAAGTATTGCCCCATGGGAAAATTAATCCTTCTGGACCCCGCGCCGCATATTCCCATTGGCTCTCGCTCGGTAGTTGGGCATCCCGCGCCGCGCAAAAATCAGATGCCTCAAACCAGGTAATTTGCTCACGCGGACGATTGGCTTCTGTCGAAAAACTGGCATTTGCAGCCTGTCCATTGAACTGCGCGAACTGGGCATTGGTCACTTCGTACACATCAATCCAGAACGCATCCAAGCAAACTTGGTGCTGCGGCGTTTCATTATCCAGCCACTCGCGCTCTGCACCCAATGACACGGCATAATCAATTTCCGCATCGCTGCTGCCCATCATAAAGCATCCCGCCGGGACATAAGCCATTTGTACGCCATCAAATGTTTCGATGCGCGGTGTCCATGCACTGTTGAGGCCGCCAGGTGCAAAGGTGGACATGAGAGAGGATGTAGGAGAAAGCGTGATCGTTGATGCTGTGGAAGGCTGCTCTGTTGTCGCAGGTTCATCCATCGGCGTGGAAGTTGACGGCGGCACTATCGCCATTTGCGCCGTCAGGGTTTGGCTGAATGCAGTCTCAGGGGTTTCGCCCTCCCTATTCGCCAGTATGACACTAATGACAACTATAATCAGCACGACTGCCGCAATTAAACCGCCTATCATAACAGGCGATAAACGGCGGGATACTGTTGGTTGAATCGGTACATCTGAGGGGCGATAAGTCGGGAGTGAAATCGGCGGCGGTGATGTTTGAGGTTGGGTTGGCTGAACCCGGCGCAGCTGCGGCACCTGCGCTTTCCGCAATCGTTCCTTTTCATCATTAAGATGTTTTGCTTGTTCCTGTGCCTCACGCCGCTGCCGCTGTGTTGGGCTTTCAACACCAGCCTCCTTACAAAGATGATTAATTAAACGAAGAAAACCTGCTTCATAGTTTTGAGTGAGGTCGATATACTCATCGCCAGCAAGCGCAAGTGGTACTTCAGTCATCTGGGCTATAACAGTCATAATAGGCGTATGTTTTGACCGTGCGTAATCAATCTCCCGACGAACAAAGCTACGCTGCTGAATGGGTGTTTGGGAACGGTTGACATCTGGCGAGAGCATCACAATCATCAAATCGCAGCGTTTGATTTCGTCTTGAATTTGCATCTCCCAGCTATTGACGGGTTCTAACGAAGAATCCATCCACGCACTCAGGCCGGGGATGCTGTTGAGCGTATCAAATAACCGTGTCGCAAGCGGACGTGTATCTTTTTTAGCGTAGCTGATGAAGATGTGCATAAGGGATTAAAATAG
>DAOTTO010000116.1:0-2389 GCA_034437895.1 Anaerolineae bacterium
CCTACAACAATGCCAATGGCCTCACCGGATCAATCCCCAATCCACTGCCTGCTTCGTTGCAAACCGCCTGTTTTGATTACAATCAACTGACGGGCAGTGTGCCTAATCTGCCTGCCGGGATAACCCACTTTACAGCCCCTAACAATCAACTCATAGGCAATGTGCCTAATCCGCCAGAGGGCATGTTCGCAATTGGGCTTTCAGGCAACAACTTGACAGGCAGTATTCCCGCGCTGCCATCTTCACTCACCTATATCGATTTAAGTAGAAATGGTCTGACGGGGACACTCCCCCCCTCACTAAGCGATTTAGTCAATACGCTTCAAATTTATCTTGCCGATAACGAGCTTACAGGCACCATCCCCGACCTAAGCAACCTCGTTAACGTTGAGTATTTTGATCTAGCTCAGAATAAGCTGACCGGCCCCATTCCCGACTCGATTGGGGATATGACCGCATTAATCAACATCTATTGGAATGACAACCTGTTAAGCGGCCCGATACCGGACTCGATTGGCAATTTAAGCAATCTCCGTTATCTCTCCCTTAGCCGCAACCAGCTTGAAGGCGATATTCCCGACTCGATCACGAATTTGCTCATTGAGCCGCCTACCCCCTCTATTAATCTTTTCCTCGGTTACAACCGTCTGACGGCACCCACTCCGGCGGTACAAGCCTATGTGAATGCCCGTGACCCGTTGTGGGAAAACACGCAGTTATTCCCGCCGACCAACATCAACGTTACACCGCTGACTTCCAGTTCGGCGCGGTTTAGCTGGACACCCTCTACCTTCAGCAATGACGCGCAGTATGAAATTTGGGGGTCTACGGGCGGCCCCTTCTCGCGCCTTTATGCCACCAATTTCGTACCGCCCTACGTCCTGGTTTCGGTTGACGTGGGCGGTTTGGACGAAAACGCGGCTTATGACTTCCAAGTGCGGCTGGTGTTTTATGAAAATTACGCCAATACGCTGACGAGCGCCTTTAGCCCAACCTCAAGCGCCGCCATCGCCGCCGCCGACTGCACCAACAGCGGGGGTATTCCGCTTTCGCAGTGTCTGGCGCTGGAAGCCCTTTACGACAGCGCCAACGGCCAGAACTGGAATAATGCGTCGCGCTGGTTACAATCCGTCAACAGCGATTGGCTTCTGTTCGGCGCAGTAAATAATGCCGGAATCAATGCCGCCAGCACGGGCGTGAATCAGGGCGTTATCCCGACCACTATGGATTCACTCTTGGCTTATGATGGGGTGCGCTTTAGCGATGACGGCGCGACTGTGGCTATCGCGGGAACCGTTGGCGGCATAAGCCAAATATTGATTAATCAAGCGCTGGACCCCAGCGAGAATATTGAAACCCTCAACCTAGGAACTCCCATCACTACTTGGGATTATGATGGCGATTATCTTGTCTACTACACGGGTGCTGTGCTTGTGGTTTCTGAGGCCTACAAGCTCACTTTTGTCATTTCCCTCACTGACGCTGGCATTACGGATGTGGACATCAGCCCCGACGGGACACGCATCGCCACAGCCTATTCTGATGGCTTCGCCCGCATTTATGACATCAGAACCTTTACGCTCTTAGCGCAGCGCAGCTTTGGGGGGAATTCGGTTAACTCGGTTGATTATGATGGCGCTGGCAATATCGTCATTTCGCGGGATGCTAATGTATCCAATATTTGGATTGACCCCGAAGGCGCTGATACTCTTTATTTCCGTCCGGCGTTGGATGTCGTCATTGACTCGGTTTTCAACGAAGCCGGGACGAAATTCGTTGCGATTGAAGACGGCGCGACTTCTTCAGCCGTTATCGTGTACGACGACAATGGCGGCGGCGACTTCACAACGAGTATCGTCTATGATGACCCCGGCGTAACTTATAAAGCCGCAGGCTTCAGCGCCGATGGGCTGCTGACCTACGTCATCGACAGCAGCGATACGATTACGGTTTACGATACCGATACCAACAACGTCGTATGGTCGGGCGGCGGCGTAGCAGGTGGCGCGGTCTTTAACCCTGCGCCCATCACGTCCGGCTTTTTGCCGTGCGCGTGGCATGGTGTGCGCTGCCAGTTCGGGGATGTGGTCGAGATCAGCCTGCCTATTAACAATATGCAGGGCAGCTTGCCGCAGCAGCTTGGCGATTTGTCGGGTTTAAAGGTGCTTGACCTGAGTCAAAACATCTTGGAAGGCAACATCCCGGCTGAATTGGGCGATGCCACCGCGCTTACAACGGTTAACCTGAGCGCCAATACCCTTTCAGGCACAATTCCGTCCGAACTCGGCAACCTGACCAACCTCACCAACCTGAACATTGGTGACAACGATCTTTATGGAGAAATTCCGCCAGAATTGGGGGGACTGCCTAGCTTAGATAGGCTTGACCT
>DAOTTO010000117.1:0-4710 GCA_034437895.1 Anaerolineae bacterium
CGCCCAATCGTGAACACGCCCCAATAAAGGCTCACCCACAAACCAGCGGTTTCCTCAGAGATTCCGCGAGACTCGGTGAAAAGCGTATAGCTCCATACGCCTGTGCCGTATTCTAAGCCCGTATATAAAAAGAAGATGAAGATACTTAACCAGACGCTAGGTATCCGTAATGTCTCACGGGCGGGTGTCTTGTAATCCATCAAATCGGTATTTTTGGCAGATGGATTGGTGCGCCATAAATCTGCCGTAAGCAAAAAGCACAGCGCCAAACCCGCTTGGAAGGCTCCCACAACGGCATAACCCCATCGCCACGACAATTCTTGCGCCAAAATACCCGTCATCAGCAGTGGCCCCAAGGTGCTGCCTATGCCAAAAGAAGCATGAAGCCATTGCATCACACTTTCGCTGTGATTGGTCGCGACATAGGTATTCAATCCGGCATCAATCGCGCCGCCACCCGCGCCAGAAAGCAATCCGAGCAGGACAATCGCCCACCATCCGGGCGCAAGCGCATAACCGACCAGCGCTAATCCCATCGACATGCAGCTTAAGGCCAACATCCGCCCCACGCCTATACGCGCCATAAGCGACCCACTGAGGACACCGGAAAGGGTATAGCCAATCATGCCGCTGAAAAACAACATGCCAAACGCGCCTAGTGGAATATCAAATGTCGCCTGAATCGAAGGTGTCGCCACGTTCAAAAGACTGTCTTTTAAGCCGATACAGGCAAAAGCCATAAATGCAAAGATAATCAGCAGCGTTTGTGATCTACCTGTCGCAATTTTCAATTTTATTTATCCTTAGAAAACCCGAATCTATCAAAAAAATAAATCCCCTAAAAAAGGGGGAGGGATATTTAAAAAACACCATTAAGATAGTTATATCGCTCGTCCTTCGCACATGGAGTATACAACGTGACTACTAAAGACTTTACAACGGTTGAACAAGAACTTCCATCGCAGTGGACTCAATTGGGTAAGCATGAAGTTGATTTTCAAGTGATGAGCTTGATAGCTTATACAAGAGAAATGCGCGATTCAATGGAAAACCGCATTCGTAAGCCCACCCATGCTGCAATTAATGTCGTCACACTCATCAACAGTTTTGAGGAAGTCTCCCTCACCTATTATAAAGCAGCACTTGAACTGACTTACCATCTTGAAGAACAGGGACAAATCAAATCAAGTGATCGCGCTTATCTCCTCCATTCGATTGTCCGCAAGCTCACAAACGAGTGGATTAAGATTGAACATCTTATACCTGCCGCTTTATTGACGCGTGAAAGATGGCTTAAACTTTTAACAAGCGTTGTAAAAGGAGCGCAGAGCAGTCTAAAGTTGGAGGAAAAGGAAGAAATAGGCGTTATCCCCTTATTCGGGGATAGTTTTGAACTGACTAATTTTTCTTATGCCCCCGGTGTATATATGCTCAGCATCCCGGCTTTTGATCTGTATAATCCATGGCGATGGAGTGTTATATGGCATGAACTCGCTGGACTACTCATGAAAAAAGACACGGTGCGGCAGATTATTCAGGACTTTGCCGAAGATGCAACGGCGGAAAAAGATTATCCAAAAGAAAAAACTTGGAAAACTTGGACTACAAAATGGAATGCGCTCCCTAGAGAAAAAACTCCAGTTGAAACCGTTAACCAAAAAGGATTAAAGGTGACACTGGAACCTGCAGATGTAGCAGAGTTTGGCCTCTCAAGGCATGATTGGGTGGAAGAATTTGTTGAAGATGCTTGCACAATTCTTCCACTCGGTCCTATTGCCTACGAAATTTTAAAAGATGTGCTGATACAACACTATGGAGGGCTTCAACAAGGCGGGGATTCACGTCATCCACTGCCAATCTTACGGATGGAAGTGGCCTATCAACTACTTGAGATAGCGCAAAAAAATTTGATCTCAATGAGCTACCCTGATAGCATCGCTGAAAGTTTTGAGAAATATATGCCTGATATCAGAACTCATCGGGAAAAAGAGCATGGAGATGTACTCAATGACGAGGGCGCAAAAGCGATTGCGGAATGGATTTTCCAAGTTTTCCACAATCAACATGAATTCATTGTCGGCAGACTCGATGTTGGTACAGCAGCAAAAGTCGCCCGTGAAATCGTGATCGACGCATATACCAGCGTTAAAGAACTCAAAATGGCGGAAATGACGCAAGAAAAGATTGACCAAACCATTGAGGCTATTCGAGAAAAAGCACACCAGAATTTACGCGATCATGATCTCATTGAACCCGATGATACCGAATTCAGCTATAATCCCGATGCCAACAGCCGTGCAAATAGCAAAAGAGGGGATAAAGAAAGTATTATAGCTGAAATACGAAGCTATGTTGAAAGAGGGGAATGGGAAAATCTAGCCAATCTTTCCTTATCTCAAACCGATCAGCTTGCAGCTGCTCCCGGTACACATGCTCATAATAATGCAGATGGTAGCGATTGTCAAAAAATCACAATCACATTAAGCGGTAGTACCAATCAACCCTGGCTTCATAGTGCATCCCTTACCTATAATCATAAACATCCTGGTGGCGGTAGTTCAACACGTTGCTGATAGCGATATTCAGAGGCTAGATACTTTTCCAGCCTCTTTCCTTTTATTATGGGCATGTACGCAAATTTTCTGGCACATCACCAATCCCATCCCCAAATAAACTTAAACTTTCATCGTTAGTGACAGCCTCTTCTAGCTGACTGTTGAAAACGCTCGTTTGACCAGCCAACCTAAACTCCACAGCCGCTTGCCTCTGAGTATCATCGTATTCCATATAAATACGGCCTAGCATGAGATGAGCAAGGGATTGATGCTCATCGCTCGCCAACGCACTACAGGCAGCTGTGTATGCGCCGAAGCGATCTTGCCCTGTCTGCTCTAGCAGAATTTTAGCTTGCAAGCTGTAAGCCAGTGCAATCGCAGCATCTATACTTGGCTGTAAGTTTGCGATTAATTCATCTCTTATTTCCGGTGTTAGATCTGTCCACTCATGGCAACGCAGTTGTGCAGCCACAAGACCTATCTGTACATATTTCATCAAATCATCAGTGGAATTGTGTTGTAACAATGTTATTGAAGTGCGGTAATGGAGTGTTGGATTATTGTCCTTACACACAAGGTAATTGTGAGCAGCCCATCGTTCAAGCGATAAGCCAATATTGGCCTCAATTTGTGCTTCTATAGTCATATCACCGTTAGTTTGCCCACGCGCAATTTCATAATCTACTTTCGCCTCTGTCCAGCGCTCATCCCGAAGTGCAATATTCGCTCTTAACCAAATAAGCATAACAGATGTATTCGAATCAACTTCGTTATCACTATTTCTATCAACGAGCAAATCAAGATTTGTTTTCGCCTTTTCATACTCTCCAGATACGTAATAAACACTTGCTAATATCAGGGATCGCGCCTCAACCTCACTGCCTTCAAACCTCACTGTTGGCTCAAACAGCAGTTCATAGAATGGTGTCGGGAAGATAATATTCAAATGAATATTTCCACCAGTACATTCCCCCCATACAACCATCGCGGCTGTTGCATCGTTGCCGCGCTGCTGCGCCGTCGATAGATCAACAATTTCGTCATCCGACTGAACATTGACAATGGCTGTTTCATCATTGACCCCTCCTAAAGATTCTATAAGCGAATCGGTGAAGTTCAAAGGCGGAGTGCAATTCATTAAATTGGCAGAAAGAATAGTCGCATTCAGAGGCAAACGCTTAATGCCGTCATCATTCGTCAATATACTTAATAAAAGAAGTCCCGCCAATGCAATTATCAAAAGGGTGATAAGGGCAACAGAAAATGTTCGCCATCTGCGACGCACTCGAATAAGCCCAGCTTTTTGCAATCCATTCAAAAGCTGGGCAGTATTTTCTGGGGTTGGCCCGGTCTTAAAATTTACGTAATGTAGATTATCGAGTTCTCTTGGAAGCAGAAAATGCTCGTGAATAAGCACAGGTAGTACAGGTTTTCTTCGTTTCTTAGCATGTGCAAATTCCCATTGGCAGTATTTCGATTCAACTGACTTTGGCGTTAAAGCATAGATAAAAATATCTGCTTGATCAATTCTTTGGCCTAGCTCTTTCTCCCAGTTTCGCCCCGGCGTAAGTGCTTTATCATACCAAGGATCATGTCCACCTGACTCCAAAACACGCGAGATTTCTTCAATTAAGTCTCGTTTGTCACGTGGGTAACTGATAAATAGTTTCACAAAAATCCTTGCCGCTTGCGCCAACGTTTATTTAGATTAACATATTTTTGAATATGTTGCTCAATAAGATTTGGGTCGTTATTCCGTCACGCCTGCTACGGGCAAGCGGACGATAAAGCGCGTACTGCCCGGCTGCGAATCCACCACAATTGTGCCGTTATGCTGCTGGATGATGCGATAGGCAATATCCAACCCCAAGCCCGTCCCTTTGCCAACCTCTTTGGTGGTAAAAAATGGCTCGAACAAATGCGGAACGACATCCGCTGGAATGCCGGGGCCGTTATCGGTCACTTCCACCATCGCATAATCATTTTCACAGCGCGTAATGAGATGCACCGTCGCATCGGCTGTATTGGCGGAAAGGAGCGCATCAATCGCGTTGTCGATTAAATTCGTCCACACTTGATTCAGTTCGCCGCCCCGCGCCATCACTTTAGGCAGTTCGGGGTCGTAATCGCGCACGACTTTGGCTTTCTTGATTTT
>DAOTTO010000118.1:0-1591 GCA_034437895.1 Anaerolineae bacterium
GTTTGGCTCGGTCAATTTAAATTAATTTGAATGTTTGGATGGAAGGATTAGGTGCTTTATAATGAAAGCAAAAGTAAACAGGGTTGCAATTTAATCGCTATGACGACAACATCATTTGAACCAGGCGTAGCCCGTCGGTTGAGGACGGAAATTCCAAAGCTTGACGAGAATTTACCCGTGTGGGCGCGGCGTTCTAACCCCATTATTCGCCGTCAGCTTGGGATTTATTGGCGGGTCTTTATCCCGCAGCTTGATTTTCTCTCACGCTGGTATCTGTATCAAGCGGTGATTATCCTCCTCACGGCGCAATTTGATTTTCTCTTCGCGCCTGTTTTGATGCTGGTGCTGGCTTCTTTCATGCTGCTGCCGATTGCCTTTTATATGTACGCTAAAATGCTCTCGGAAATCGTGGTTGATTCGGTGACGGCGATCACTGATGAATTTAAAAATGAGACGCTGATGCTCTTGCGCGTCACGCCCTTTTCTGCCCAGCACATCATTCTAAGCAAAGTCGCAGGGGCGTTCTGGCGACAGATGGAAAGTCTGGACGGTGTGCTGACGATGGCGCTGTTTTTAGGTACGCCTGTGATTGTGTTCCAGCAGGTATTGGCCTATTCACCGGAAGACCATTTCTTGCTGCCGCAGACCATTTCGGTGGCGGTGATGTTAGTGTCGCTGGTACGGCTTCCGCTGGAAATGTTCATGATCGGGATGATCGGCATGGTTTCCGGCACAGCGACACGCAATCGCAGCATGGGGATTATCGTCGCTTCGGTGTTTACGTTCTTTTACTTCTTACTGCTGAATCTGCCGCGCTTAGTCGATTTACCGCTGATTCTATATCTGTTAGTCGAAGTCGTGCTGCCTTTGATGCTGCCGATTTATATCATCTGGGGCGGGTTACGCGCCACGTTGGCGATGCTGCTGCGCGATTAATTGGCACCCAAAATGCCGATTTTTTCTCATAGTAGGACAAAAATCCCCCAAGCGTAGGCTAAACATAGTCTAAACGTCGGATAAACATAACAAACCTTACGGTATAATAGAGACGTTATCTTATGTCACGGCGCTACCGCCTGTGACTTCTATTAATTTCAAGTGAGGTGAGTATGTACAGAAAATTCAGCCTGCTTCTGCTAATTGCGCTGGCACTGACATCCGCCGTGATCCTCAGCGTGAGCGCTCAGGATATTACCCCGCGTGAGGACGATGTTATCGACCCCAACGCCAATTTAAGCTGGCCTCCGCCTGTGTATGTGCTGCGTGGGGAAGTTGAACTGCGTGGTTCTGCCAGTTTGCCCAATATGTCCAACTATTTCATCGAGTTCCGCCCGATTGTGCTGCCTGCGCCGGAGGTTGAAGGCCAAGCCACCGCAACACCAGAAGCAGAGGCTGATGAAGCCCCTTGGTTCCCGGCGACTTTACCGAGCGCCACACCCATAACTGAGGAAGTGCTTGGGGTTTGGAATACCGAAACCGCCCCCGATGGCTTGTATGAAGTGCGCTTGGTCGTCAATATTCGCGGCGAAGACCCCGTTTATTTCTACGTCAGCCCGCTGCGTATTGAAAACGAGCCGCCGCCTTTTGTCGT
>DAOTTO010000119.1:0-13939 GCA_034437895.1 Anaerolineae bacterium
TAAGGAACGCCAAACGCGGCGATAAATTTTTCCCGTATGGTTTCTGCTTCAAAAAGATCAAGTACCATCAGCCGCCCATTGACCTTGAGCGCTCGTTTAATTTTCGGAAGCGCTTCTTCCATCGACACATGATGCAGTGTAGCAATCGACACAATACAATCAAACTGCGCGTCTGGCAGATCGTATGCCATTACATCAGCAGCTTTATAGTCAATATTGGGATAAGTGGTTGAGCGCTCTTTTGCGTGAACAATCATCTGGGGCGATAAATCGAGCGCTAGCACATTTTGAGAATGTTTCGCCAGTAAACATGCAAATATCCCTGTTCCGCAGCCGATTTCTAGCGAATACTCGCAGCGTGGCGGTATTTGTCGCAATAGAAAATCGTGATAGTGGCTGTTGTGGTTCCAACCATCTCCATCAAAAGCTGCTAATCGATCAAAATCGGCCTGAAATTTTAGCGCTTAATGGGGTTTCTTTCTGTTCTGTCAAAATCACTTATCCGTTGTAACTCTGATTAAACAAACGGTCACGTTCAAGATTTAATGCCAACAGCCGCCTGAGCAAATCTTCCTCGCCTTTTGAAGTCCGCAATTTTGTGGCAAGATCACCCCACCCATATCCAGAAAGCACTGCTTGATTGAGCATATCATGCAGTTCAGCGAGACGCGGCACGAAAGCTGTTGCAGGATTGCTGCGGCTGCCATTGCCGTTAACTTTCCCGGCACGATACGCCTCCAACGCATTATAAAGGTTGGTTAACGTACGCTCGGCGAGGATTTTTTCGGCGGCTGGCCCTTGAATCATGTCGTTCACTGGATTCAGCCATGCGTGGCGTTCTTCATGAAGTTGTTTGGCGGCCTCACTGATAGCCGCATAAGCTGGTGATGTGATGTCTTCCGCACCGGGTGGATAAGGAAAAGGGAAAGTTTCAAATGTAGTTGATGGGGTATAACGTGGACGATCTTCAAGCGATGTCCCTAAACGCAGCGACCAAATTTCGTGCGCGCGGCTGTGTAATACGCCAAAAAAGTAATCATCGTCACGAGCAAAAACAAATAGAGAATGGTCAGGTAATACATTTCCTGAAAGCCAAACAAATAGACGATATTTAGCAACCGCCACCGTCCCTATAAAGCGCTTGAGTTCCGATAAACGCTGTCTCATAGTGGGGCGAGGCTCTACATGAATCCACCATTTTTGTTTATAGGAATCGCGGCGGTTTTCTTGACGTTTTGGAAAAACATGCTCTTTCACATATTGAAATGGCATCTCATAAAGCTGTGCTTCATCAATGGACATGTGTGTACCGAAATCAACAATCCACATGTTGCGTGGATAACGTACAATATCCAAGCCATTGACCCAAGGACGTACAACATCTTGGTTCTTCCGCCCACTGATATTTTTACTCTCCAGCATAATGAGCGCTAATTCTTGTGAGATATCGAATGAACCGCCTTTAGTATCTGCCATAAATGAAATGTTATGATTTTCATTTAATCGCCGCGCCTGTGTTGCATCAATTGTATTTTGTAAGTCGGCGTTGATGTGATGCACAGGTGCGCCGTCAAGCATATAGTCTTTTTGTGCGCCATCATCAAATCCAATGACGGCGATACGGACAGATGCGCCCTTAAGCAGCCAAGGACGATCTCCCCACGCCATAAAAATATCACCCGTTTGTTTAATCCGATCTAAAACCCGCCGGTTTAATCCACCACGAATGGAATTCGTCGCCAATAAGCCGGCTCGCAGTGCTTTATGGCTTTCGATGTGTGATCGTGCCTTCTCGAACCAGTAACACACTAAATCGCAGCTTGGCAAGCGGTCTTTATACAGTCGGCGCAAATCACTGACATAAGCCGTCCCTAACCCGCTTAGGCCTAATTCAGGCCTGCCAAAGCGCATATATTTATCGCCTAGAAACGGCGGATTACTGATAATCACATCGACTTGGGGCCATTCGGGTTCATAGGGCTTGCCGTCCGCGTCATAACGCATAATCGCATCCGCACAGATGATACGGTCTGGCTCATCAGGACGATTCTTATCTTTTAAAATCGGATGCGGAAGTGAGCGCGGATGCGGCGTTTTTCGGGGTGAAACAACATGGATTACCCCTTCATCTTCGTAGCGCCATTGCAGATAACCTATCCAGACAACGACGTGCGCCAGCTTTGCGGCGAATTCATCTTTTTCAATCCCATAAAGTTGGCGCGGCGTGACGACATCGCGGAAAGGAAAGCCCATCGGCTCAAACAACTTACGTACGCGTTGTTCTAAATCCTTCATCGTGCGTAAGCTGACGTAAAGAAAATTGCCAGAACCACAGGCTGGATCAAGCACACGGGTATTTTCTAGGGTATTCATCATCTGATCGTGCAGCGCTATAAGGCGTTCTTTCGCTTCAACTGCCGCTCTAGGTGTTTCGGCTTTAAAATATCGCTGCAAGAGGTGTTCGGCTTCAGCCCGGATTTCATTCCAGAGATGATAAAGTGGCTGCATGAGGACGGGTTCGACGATTAAACGAATGTCATCTTCGCCCGTGTAATGCGCTCCAAGTTGGGCGCGTTTGCTTTCGTCCAGCGCGCCTTCAAACAGTGTCCCGAAAATTGTTGGATTAACCTCAGACCAATCTGCTTCGGTCACATCACGTAGGATTTCAACAGCGCCCGGAATCAGAGTCAAATCCAACACCTCAAGCCCATCGTTTGCGCCGGGGCTAGATTCCATAAAAAGGCTGCCGTTAAAATAGGGAACGGGCATCATCCAAAAGTGGCTTACTTGCCCGTCCATTGCGCGGAAAAGATTCTGCATCGCCTCAACAAATGCGTCCGGCACCCTGTTTGCCCAATGTGCCATAAAATCGAGAATTTTGATGGAGACTTTTTCTGGCGGAAATTCGATGCGAGGTAGCAACCCAACATCTTCAGCAAACAACGCAAAGACCAGCTTCGTCAAAAAACGGGCGATCTGCATGGGCTGCCAAATTGGGCTGCCACTTTCGTCAAAATGGCGATTCATTAAATCAGCTAACTGGGCAAATTGGTTGGCAAGATCAAGAGTAATTTTTTCACGTCGTTCAAGTTCTGTTTGACGCAGCTCGAGAAATTTCTCTGGGCTTTCCAGCAGCCAAGTGATGAAACGTCGAGTTTTTGGGTCAAGCAAATCCTCGTTTTTGAAGACGAAGGGCAGGCCACTGATATTAGACCACTGCGGATAAATACGATATTCTAGAAAGTCACACACCACCAGCAATGGTGGGTTATCAAGGCCGCCTCTATAGGCGAGAAGCTGGGAATAAGCCCTATTCAGGTCGGTGTGCTTGCCTTTATATTCCCAAGCAAAACGTCCCCTATACCACACATCGGCACGGCCTTTACCGCCTGTTGCCTTTTCCACATTTTCCTCAAAGGTAAAGAATTTCCCTTCTGGGTCCATCTGGGTGGGTGTTTTATAGCCGACGAGTTGGCAAAGTTCATTAAAATGGCTTTGGGCGGCTTGCTGCTCGCGCAGCGCACTTTGCGCCCAACGATCTACAAATTCATCCGGCGTAATCATCTCTACTTATGATCTCAATCGTGTTTGAACTAGAATTTTTATTCTAGCATACATCAGGACATTTTTAAATTATTTGCCGCTGCTGGGGCCGCCACCTAATACCACTACGCCGCCGACACTACCGCTGCGAGCGCTAGGAGTCCCACTTGTGACCAATCCCATGCCGGAATAGCTGGCATAAGCCGCGCCTGCCAGGGAAAGTCCCAAAATCGCAATCACCACAAACACAATAATCGTATTCCGCATGATAAGCTCCCTTGCTTAATCGTCACTTACGCTGTTGAAGACAGTCATAACGCCTTATCGACTGCCCTTGCTGTTCACAAAGATCAAAATAATTCCGACTACGCCAATTACGCCCGTATAAATAAGTAGCCATGTGCTGGACATGACATTCCGGCGGACGTTGATTTCAACGCTCATACTGTCTAACTGCGACTCGCCGAGTTCTAATTCTAACGTATGCGCCCCAGCTTGCTTAGGGACGAACATATTATTGGCAGAATCGCGCACTTCGCGCCAAAAACCCTCATCATCGCTGCCCGTCTCGTGCCACAGTTCCAGCGTGAATAAGTAATTTTCAGTGCCATCAGGCGAGACAATCCCGGCTTCGACATCGGCAGCGGTATTTTCGGGGAGTGATGTCTCGGCATTTACACGAATCCGTGCCGGACGATTGGCCTGGTTAAACTCAATCGGAATTTGGGCAATGGGATTCGCTCGGCTGAGGGTGATGGTTTGCGTCGTCATGTTCTCGCCCATGCTGTTTGTTAAGCCAACACCGACTAACCCTAACAGCGCGAAAAAAATACAGGCGATGCCGACATTGCGCCATAAGCCGCGCCCCGCAAGCTGCTGTTTGATACGCTTGAGCCATGCCTCATCCTGAAAAGCCTGCGCGATTGCCTCTTGTGCTACTGGATCGCCTTCGTGGATTTCTAGCTCTTCCGCCGTTTGTTGAACGCTGTAGCGCTTGCCATGTCCAGCACCTTCCACCATATACAAGCGCTCGTCGGTAGAGGCTCGCCAAGTCAGTTCGCCTTCCGCGCCGATAATCTTTGCGGGATAGCGCTCGTGGACGCGCACATTGCGCCCATTTCCGATGGGAATTGCATCGCCGGATTGGGCATTAAACGGCTCTTTCATCCGCATTTTCTTGAAGAGCGTAAAGCCATTTTCATCGTAAGACAGCCAGAGCAAGCGCCCATCACTGCTGCCGAGCATCCATTCGTTCCACTTCCAGCGGTCTTCGTCGTCCCAACCTTCATACATCACCCGTCCCATCACAAAATAAGACGTATTTTCTAGCGTGAAGGTCTTCCCGATCTCAATCGGTACGGGTGGGGCGGACATTTTGCGCGTTTGCCCGATGACTTCTGCCCCGTCCATAGTCGGCGCGACATAACTACCGCAGTTACTACAGACCAGCGTTTGCGCGTCCGGGCTAAACTGCGAGATCGGTGCGCCACACTTGGGACACTGAATTTTTTTGAGGATAGGTCTGTTGGTTTGTGCGCTCATCTTAATTTGTAATCACAAGCTCTTGATGTTCAAGTTCATCGCCGACAGAAATTTCGATTTCGTCATCCCAGTAATTTATGCTCACTACTTGATCGCCTGCCGAGCCTTGAATATAGCCGAATGTCCCCGTTAGCGGCAGGACTGACGAAAATTGACCATCGCTGCCAGTCATACGTCCGGTACGTTTTTCCGTGATAAAGACGGCTTTATTGTTAAGGTTGACGGATGCGCCCACTTTAACATTGGCATGGGGCGGGACTTCGCCACGTACACGTTCACGTTTATACACCGTCCAATAGCCTTCGTCTTCTTCCAACCAATCAGGCGGTGCGCCATCATCCCAATTGATCTGCCATTCTTCCCAAAAGCCAGCATCGTAACTATAACGAACTCTGCCGATCACGGTAAAGTCGCGCCCGCGAATTTTCCCGCGATTGCCCACCCGCAGCCGCGAAGGATAGTCCGCGAGGCTGGCACTTTTGCCCGTTGGGTCGAGCGTTTGGCTGCCGCTGACCATATAGGCCGCGCCACAATACGCACACGTCACCGAGCGGATAAACTGATTTTCGATCTTGAGCGGCGCACCGCAGCTTGCACAGGTTAAGTTTTGCATTTTTCCTCCATCTCACGTAAAAACGCAGAGGTCGCAAAGTTTCGCAAAGAAAACTTATCTTTAAGGCTTACATAGTTGATTAGTTTTGTAGGGGCGACTCGCCGAGTTATTCCTACAGAAAATGTTGTTGAAATACGTAACTTCTATCTCTAAAAACTAATCACTAAATACTTCTTTTATTCTACGCACTTTTTTCGTCAGCGCCTATAATGATTGAGCAAATTTTACAGGAAACCCTCCTAATCTCATGTTACTACTTACATTAAACGCCGTATTCGCTGGTATTTTCTTTCTCGCTGCCCGATCCGCCTTAATGCGGGCATTACCGTTTTTACGTTCTGGATGGACGGTGATTAGGCTGGAAGTACGCAAACCAGATTTCCGGCAAAATGTCGAAAGTCGCCGGACGATCAGCAGCGCCAGCAATTTTCTCATTGGTGGGTTGTTCTGGATGATGATCGCGCTCGGAACAGCCGGCTTAGGTTTGGTCTTTGCTTTTCGCGCTGTCGATTTGCAGTTTTGACACGCAATCCGCAAAAGTTTCCCGTTCCCTTTTCACCGATTTCTCATAATTTGTGCGTGATTTCACAATTATACTATTTTGTAGACTGACCAGTCGGTTTCATCAAAATATGTTGAACGGCTTGCAACTTATGAACCTCAAACGACCTAAAGAACAAATCGCCCGTGATCCCGTGATGACTCGTGAGCGCATCCTTGATGCCGCGCTCAATATTTTCTCCAACAAGGGCTATTACGATACCAAGCTGGACGAAATCGCCGATGAATCCGAAACATCTAAAGGTGCGATTTACTTTCATTTCCCCAACAAAGAACGCCTATTTATCGCTTTGGTCGATCAATTCTCTGATCTACTAGAACGCCGTGTCAAAGAAGCGATTGAAGAGCAAGACGAGGGAATTGGGCGGGTACAAGCCGCCTTAGAAGCGTGTCTGGACACTTTTGGGCGCTATCGCCGTCCTGCGAAGATTTTGCTCGTGCAGGCCGTCGGATTAGGCAATGTCTTCGAGAAAAAACGGCTGGAAGTAAATGATCGCTTCGCTGATTTAATCAAGACCTATCTCGATGAGGCGATTGCGGTAGGCGACATCGCACCCGCTGATACTGAAGTGGTGGCTTATGCGTGGATGGGGGCGATTTACGAAGTCGTCATTCGCTGGGTGTATACAGGCGAACCAGAGCCGAGCCGCATTATGGGCGCACTTTTGCCTGTATTATTAAAAAGCGTCGGCTATGTCGAACCTGATGCAAGTTGACCGCCTTGTAGGGCATACTATGGACTGCTCTACTAAGCGCAGGAGAGATTAAAATGCGTATACTCAGTAATACGATCTATATTTTGCTCACTGGCTACACCTTAATTTTCTTTTCGGAATGGATGTTTTGGGCAGGCCGTCCGCCTGTCGATGGTATCGTCGGCGAGGTCATCTTGACGTTGCTGTTATACAGTTTCGTCGGAATCCTGTTTCTCGCCGCTGTTGATTATTTTCATGTCCGGTCATTCTGGGCGGTTTTCTTGGCGGGGGCGCTCTATGGCTTTATGATCGAGGGCATTATCGTGCCGACGATGTATGCTGATTTTCCGCTTAATCTCTCGTGGACACCACTTGCTTGGCACGCTATTTTGACCATTCTTTTTGGCTGGTACTATCTTCCGAATGCGCTCAGGCAAAGCCCAAAGGCCGGTATTCTTGCTTCATTAGGCTTTGGCGTATTCACCGGATTATGGTCGCTTGGCTGGTGGTCGGAAACACTGCTTGCACCACCGGGGACGATGGTGATTTATTACTGCGCGTTTTCGCTGCTTTTTTTCATCGCTTTGGTGCTGCGTGGGCGCTTTCCTAGGCCGGATTTTAGCCAACCGGGGCGGGGAATCTATATAGCAATCGGGTTGATGGTGCTGTATTTCGTCGTGGTCACATTGCCGCAGCAGCCCTTTGCCCTGGTGATTTTGCCTCCCCTGTTAGTGATTTTACTGCTCACACTGCGGAAAAATCGTCAGACGGAGTTATTAAATCCTTCCCCTTCACGGTCTATGGTTCTAACAGCACGACAAGCGCTGCCCGTTTTGCTGATCCCTGTTATGGCTTCGTTAATTTACGTGCTTTTTTACAATGCTAACCCACCCGCGCTGCCTGTTTTGCCGATCCCGGCAGTTGCCACACCGGTTTACGCGCTGTTTTACAATATGACCCTGCCGACTCTGCCCTTGGCATATCTAGTGCTTACCCCTGCTGGATTTATTCTGTTCGGGATAAGTATTTATCGAATTTGGAAACCAAAGCCTGTTTAAGACAAAAAGGGGAAAACTATCTTGGAAAAAAGAGCCATTGGATCATTAGAAGTTTCGATTGTCGGGTTGGGATGCAACAATTTTGGTCGTCGGCTCGATGCCGCAGCGACGGCGACAGTCGTTCATGCTGCGCTGGATGCCGGGATCAATTTTTTCGATACGGCTGATATTTATGGCGGAACGAACAGCGAAGTTTATCTCGGTGAAGCGCTTAAAGGGCGACGCGGCGACGCAATTATCGCCACCAAGTTCGGGCATAAAGTTGACGAACAGCGGCATGGCGCAAAACCTGCTTATATTCGTCAGGCCGTCGAAGATAGTCTGCGCCGCTTAGGAATTGAAACGATTGATCTCTATCAACTGCATACGCCGGATGCAGAAACCCCGATAGCGGAAACGCTCGGCGTACTCAACGATCTGGTACAGGCGGGTAAAGTACGCGAAATCGGCTGCTCAAATTTCACCGTTGCCATGCTGCAAGAAGCGGAAGCCGCTGTGCTGGAAGGCGGAGCGCGTTTCATGAGCGTCCAGAATGAATACAGCCTTTTCCATCGTGCGCCGGAGCAGGATGTTCTCGCCGAATGCGCCCGAACCCATGTCGGCTATCTTCCCTATTTCCCGCTTGCCAATGGTCTGCTCACGGGGAAATATCGTTTAGGCCAGCCTTTCCCGGAAGGCACACGTTTGCAATCGGCGCGGGGCGCGGAAGTGCTGACCGAGAAAAATCTTACACAGGTAGAATCCTTGATTAACTTCGCGGAATCACGCGGTCACACGCTGCTCGAACTGGCGTTTTCGTGGCTGGCCTCGCAGCCTGTGATCTCGTCCGTCATTGCCGGGGCGACTTCGGTGCAGCAAATCAACAGCAATGCTGCCGCCGCGAACTGGACACTGACACAAGCCGATTTTGATGAGGTCGATGCGCTTTTATCGTAGTTGTATTTAAGAGGTTGTGCGATGTTGGCAGAAGCGATGGACTACAAAACAATCACCGAACAATATGGACGACTCATCAGCGTCAGCCGCCTTGCGCCGGGCTTAAACTTGCGTGACTTTCTGCGTCAGGCACATGGACACGAGCGTTTTTATTGGGAAAATGCCCATGAAGATGCGGCCTATGCGGGATTCGGCGCGGCAGTTGAGTTGACAGCATGGGGCGCGGAACGGTTTCATAAAATCGAGCAGCGGACACGGGAATTGTTCGAGGGTGCGATCATTGACGATGGCGGGGAACCGCTGGCACGTCCGCGCTTGTTCGGCGGATTCGCCTTCCGCGATGACTTTACGCCTGATAATACTTGGTCAGTGTTTACGCCTGCCCATTTTATTCTGCCACATGTGCAGTTGACCCGTATTGGTGACGAAACATGGCTGACGCTGAATGCCCATCTCGCGCCGGAAGATTTGCTGGAAGATGTTTTGCCAGAACTTCACAATGCACTGGATGAACGCTATATGCTCCTTACCTCACCCCCCAACCCACTCTCCAAGGTGGAGAGGGGGAGCGATACGCCCGTTTTAGGGAATGTTAGAGGGGGTGAGGTAAAAGTTACCTACCCTATGGCTTATGAGGCGTGGGCAGAAGCCATCACCCGTGCTACCCATATTATGCAAGCGGGCGAACTGCAAAAAGTCGTGATGTCGCGTATTTGTGAGATTCGATTAACGCACAGCATTGACGTGGACGCGGCGCTGGATTATCTAACGGCGCATTATGCCAATGCCTATCGCTTTTTATTCGAGCCGCAGCCGGGACATGCCTTCTTCGGCGCGACACCCGAACTGCTGGCGCGTGTCGATGGGCAGCAGGTGACGACGATGGGTTTAGCGGGTTCGATCAAGCGCGGGAAATCGCCGGAAGAAGAGCAAACACTCGAAGACCAGATTCTCAATGATCCCAAAGAACGCTACGAACATGCGCTCGTCGTGGATGAGATCAAACGTCGATTCGGCGCGATCACTAATGAACTGACTGTCCCGGATGCGCCCTCGCTCTACAAATTGAGCAATATCCAGCATTTATACACGCCGATTTCGGGGCATTTGCGCGAGAGTATGGGCATCCTGCCGCTGGTCGAACTGCTGCATCCGACTCCGGCACTCGGCGGACAGCCGCGTGATCTGGCGATGGATTTTATCCGCGATGCTGAACCCGCGCCGCGTGGGTGGTATGCCGCGCCGATTGGGATGATCGACTCGCAGTTGGATGGCGCGTTTGCTGTGGCGATCCGCTCGGCGGTGGTGCAGGATAAACGGGCATGGTTGTATGCCGGGGCGGGTATCGTCGCGGAAAGCCAGCCACAAAAAGAATGGGACGAAACCGCGCTCAAATTCCGTCCGATGCTTGGGGCGCTGGGTATAGAAAAATTATGATTCAACGCAAAGGCGCAAAGAGCGCAAGGTGACGCAAAGAAAATGATAAAAACACTTTGCGATCCTCTGCGTCCTTAGCGTCTTTGCGTCAAAGTTTTTGTCTTTATATGGATGACACGATATGCCTCATGAAACCGAAACCGTCAACTACGCTGAACTGATCGCCCAATCGCCCAACCGGAATATTTTCTGGGCGCGGGTGTTTGTGGATGAACTCGCCCGCTGTGGACTTTCTGCCGTGTGCATCGCGCCGGGGTCACGCTCCACGCCGCTGACGCTGGCTTTCGCCGAGCATCCCAATATCCGTGTCTATTCCATCATCGACGAGCGAAGCTGCGCGTTTTTTGCGCTCGGCTTGGCGATGGCGAGTGATAAACCTGTGGCGATGGTGTGTTCATCTGGAACGGCGACGGCGAATTTTCATCCCGCCATTATCGAGGCGCGTTACGCCAATGTGCCGCTGCTGGTGCTGACGGCGGATCGTCCCCACGAACTGCGCGAAAGCGGCGCGAATCAGACCGTCGATCAAGTCAAGATGTACGGCGATCATGTGTTGTGGGCGGTGGATGTGGCGCTGCCGGAAGCCAATCCTCCGGCGGTGGCGGTGCGGAATCTGCGGACGCTGACAGATCGCGCTTATGCGAAGGCCAATGGCTTTGAAAAGGGGCCGGTGCATCTTAATTTCCCCTTCCGCAAGCCATTAGAGCCGACTCCGGTGGCGGGAGATGTAACAGCTATTCAATTACGATTTCTCGAAGATGAAAAACCATTTACTTTTATTGAACAGCTTTACAAAAGTAGAAGCTCGGAAGTAACTTCCCTTCTGAATATGATGGAGGAATCTCCGAGAGGACTTATCATTTGTGGCCCCCGCTCGACCTTGAATGATGCCCCACTGGTTGTACCAGAAACTAGCCGCTATATTCAGCAATTATCTCGCCTGACCCACTATCCTATCATCGCAGATCCGCTTTCCAACCTGCGTTTTAATCATGAAGGTACGGAAGTCATCATCGGGAGTTACGACGGCTTACCCTTTGAGAATAATCTCATTGAACCACCCGACATCATCATCCATTTTGGTGCAATGCCAACATCAGCGAATATTGAACGATATTTAAATAGCATTCAAACTCAATATCGTGTGCTCGTTTCAGAAAATGGTATCTGGACGGATGCCAATCACCAGTTAACCCATGTATTTTCCAGTCGAGAAAATTCAATGGTTAATCATTTAATTGGTGAAATCACCACTCGACCAAATACCACTATTGGCGATGAAGCGTGGACAGCCAGGTTTTATGCGCTCGAACAACGATATTGGGATATTGTTCTCCCTGCGCTTGAAGAGGAATGGTTTGACGGTGCAGCTATATCGCTGGCAATTGATTTAATAAAATCTTATTCCGCTATTTTCATTGCAAATAGCCTTCCGGTACGTAACTTGGAGCAATTTGCACAACCTCGTAACAAGCGCCTTTTGTTTTATGGAAATAGGGGTGCTTCTGGCATAGATGGGACAATTTCTACAGCACTTGGGATTGCGGCGGAACAAAATATATATAGCGACGCAGATTCCCAAATACAGACTGTGTTAATTACGGGCGATTTGTCGTTTTATCACGACATGAACGGGCTGCTGGCGATCAAGCGCTGTGGACTGAAAAATATCACGATTGTGCTGCTCAATAACAACGGCGGCGGCATCTTCAATCGTCTGCCGATCAAAGGCTATGAGCCGCATTTCACCGAATTATTCCTCACGCCGCATGACCTCGAATTTGAACACGCCGCGAAATTGTATGGGTTGGATTACGTCCGCGCCGATGACCGCGAGTCGTTCCGGGCGGCGTTCACGGCAAGTGTGGAGAGCGGCGGCACAACCGTGATCGAGGTTCGCACCGATATGCAGCGCGATGATGCGCGGCGGCAGGAAATTATGGCGGCGGTGAAGGCGGCGTTGGAGAAAATGGAGGAAGACGAAGCAAATACTTAAACGCAAAGGCGCGAAGAACGCAAAGGTTCGCAAAGAAAATGTGTCAAAAGGTGCTTTGCGTTGAATCTGTTCTTTTTGAGGAGGTAGCGACCATGAAAATTCAACTGCGAATCATTTGCCTTAATCCGCCGGAGTATGACGACGATCAGATCTATTTCGGCCTGCAAGACAAATCGAATGATCTGAAGCCGGGGAACGTGCGGGAAGACGGGGCGCTGGAATTTGCCTGCGAGTTGAAAGCCGCGCACGGCGAAGGCACGGATATGCCTAACTTCACGGGTTCATTCACACACGGTACGCCGAAAGAACGCTTTCTCTATTTGAGCTATGGCACTCAAGCAGGCGGTGTGTGGAACTGGCTTAAGCGCATCAAGATTCCGCTGAAAGGGATTACGTGGGAGCAGGTGGAAGCGGTGGCGAATAACGACCACGTTTTAGAAGCCAGCGTCGATGGACAGCAAGCCGCGACAGTGAAACTTATTGATGGATGGAATATAAATACTTAGACGCAAAGGTTTGCAAAGAAAATGTGAAAAAGATACTTTTGTAGACTCTCGAAAGGTGTTGGAATATTTTGAACCACCAAGTAACCAAGAATTTGAACTTAAATCTCTGTGTGCTTTATGCGCTATGTGGTTAAATCTTTTTCCAATTTCTTTCGAAAATCTACATTTACGTTGAATCTTTTGTATTTACTAAAAACTAATCGCTGACAGCTAATAACTAAGGACTAAAAACTCATGACTGACTGGCAAGAAGTAAAATCCTACGAAGACATCACCTATCACAAAGCCGACGGCATGGCGCGGATCGCCTTTAATCGCCCTGAAGTGCGGAATGCCTTCCGTCCTAAGACGATTGATGAAATGACCGAGGCGTTTAAGGATGCTTGGCGTGATAGCACCATCGGCGTGGTGCTGCTGACCGGAAATGGCCCGGCGGCGGACGGCAAATATGCCTTCTGCTCTGGCGGCGACCAGAAAGTGCGTGGTCATGCCGGATATGTGGGCGATGATGGAGTCGCTCGGCTGAATGTGCTGGAATTGCAGCGCCTCATCCGTACCATGCCCAAGCCGGTGATCGCGCTCGTGGCGGGGTATGCCATCGGCGGCGGACATGTGCTGCACGTCATCGCAGATTTGACCATCGCGGCGGATAACGCCATCTTCGGGCAGACGGGGCCGAAGGTCGGCAGCTTCGACGGAGGTTATGGCGCGAGTTATCTGGCGGCGATTGTCGGGCAGAAGAAAGCCCGTGAAATCTGGTATCTCTGCCGCCAATACAACGCAGCGGAAGCGCTCGAAATGGGGCTGGTGAACAAGGTTGTCCCGGTGGAGCAGTTGGAAGCCGAAGGCATTCAGTGGGCGCAGGAAATTCTGGATAAGAGTCCGCTGGCGATTCGCTTCCTCAAGGCCGGATTTAATGCTGATCTGGACGGGCAGACCGGACTGCAAGTGCTGGCGGGGGATGCGACTATGCTGTTTTATATGACTGAAGAGGGCAGCGAAGGCCGCGATGCGTTTGTCGAAAAGCGCGAGCCGGATTATCGTAAGTATCC
>DAOTTO010000120.1:0-8970 GCA_034437895.1 Anaerolineae bacterium
AATTTTGATGATCCCGCCGACAAAGCCAGTCACGATCAATTGGTCGCCCTCGTGGAAAAGATGCTCACTCGCAAGCAGGCGCATACTGCCGCCGTCGCTGCCCTCGCTGATGACCGCGATGAGATTGGGCAGGAGATTGAGCAGATCGACGCACAAATCGACGCGCTGGTGTTTGATCTGTACGGCCTGACGGAAGCGGAACGGGCGCTGGTGGGCGGGAAGCTGTAAAATAGCGTTAGTCATCGTCAATTTGGATAACCTGAGTTTCGGATCGTGTTTTCATACTATCCCCACCCCTAAATCCCCTCCCCACTTCGTAGAGAGGGGACTTCAAGATGCGTTTTTCCCCCCCTCTCCAATACTTGGAGAGGGGGCCGGGGGATGAGGACATCATAAAAGTTAATCAAAGTACGCTCTCCAAAACTGAGGTTTTATAGTATCGTCGTTTTATTAGGCATCCTCTTGGGGATTTCGGAAACCGTTGGCAGTCATGTCTATTTTGAGACATCTGCCGTCATTTTAACGGTTGTGGCATGGGTAGTAATTGTCAAAGTTACGATGGTTCCTTTACTATTCCCGGAAACAATTTTCAATTGTCCACTTACCAACTGCGCCCGCTCCTGCATTCCGATTAAACCGAAGTGACCTGCACGAGTCAAATCATTCAGGTGAGATGGAACTTCAAATCCTTTACCATTATCTTGGACACGCAAAACAATAGATGAGTTCTCGAAACGGATACCAACTTGTATTCTTTCTGCCTGTGCATGACGACGGGCGTTATTGAGGGCTTCCTGAGCAATGCGGTAGAGCGTCAACTCTTTTTCCTGTTGAATAGCGCAAGGTGAACCCGAAACTGAGAATTGAGCCCCTACTTCTCGTGCTAACATTTCAAGGGCGGTCACTAATCCCAATTCGTCCAAGTAATGTGGGTGAAGCGCACGACTGAAACGCCGGACTTCTTCAATTGCTTGGGCAACCATCTGCCGAAGTTCGGTGATATATTCGCCCGTTTGTGGGGAAATCCGTTCAAAGTTCCGCTGCACCATCTGAGCTTTGTGACCGAGTGCAATCAATGTTTGGACGGTTTCATCGTGCAGTTCCCGCCCCAGCCGGGCGCGTTCTTCTTCCTGAGCTTGTGTAATTGCCCCCAGATAATCATGCAGCGCGGACTGGGAACTTTGCAACTGACCCGCCATATCGTTTAATGTGACACGCAAGTCTTCAATTTCTCGAACGCCACCAACAGGCTTTGTCACAGCATCGAATTGTCCTTGCCCAATGAGATTTGCGCGCGATCCTAATTCTTGCAAAGGCTGGACGACATAACGCAGCCCAAAAGAGAGTGTGAGCAAAGAAATTGCTGTCGCGGTAAATAGAACGAAAGGCATTACCTGCTCAATCCGAATGAGCGGATCGGTCAGGGAGTGCCAGGCTTCTCGGATAATCAGTGACCAGCGGGTATTCGGTATCGGTGCGTAAGCAATGACATCACCATGCATCGTATCTGAAGTAAAAAGTACGTCACTTTCCCCTGCCAATACTTCGGCGACACCAAGCCAGTCCATGATTGCGTTGTTAGGCGGTAAATTTCCCCGACTGAAAAGTATACTTCCATCGTAATCAAGCAGCGCGACAGTTCCAACAGCATATGGGTGTTCGACGGCAAGCAACGTGTTCAAGTCCAAGTCATTTGCCTGAACTTGCTCAAGTGGAATGTCATTCCGCCAGGCATAGTTTTCTCTCTGCGAAGTAATGAGTCGCGCAAGTGCGCCAATCAGCCGCGAGTTTTCTTCCACTGCCAGCGCACGCATTGAACTCTGGTGGCTGCTGACACCGCTGAACGCAAAAATAATTAGGAGTATCGTAAGCGGCAAAACTGTCCAGAGCAGCACCTGGGCGCGTAAACCATGTAAACTAAATGAAAAAGAAGGTAATTTCAACTTTGCTGCTCCGGCAGGTGAATAAGTCCCAGATTTAAGGCTTTGGTGACGGCTTCTGTTCGACTGTTCACTTGCAGCTTGGCATAGATGCTGGCGAGATGTCCTTGCACTGTGCGATCACTGATGGAGAGCTTCACCCCGATACCTCGATTCGTCAACCCAGATGCGACAAGTTGAAGAACTTCACGTTCCCGATCTGTGATTGGCTCTGTTGTTTGAACTGTTTCATGAGTGCTTCCCGCCATATGTGCAATTAATTTTTGTGCCACATCAGGCGCGAGAGCAGGTTCACCACGATAAACTGCATGTACTGCGGCAGTAATCTCTTCAGCCTCTGCATTTTTAAGAACATAACCATTTGCACCTGCTTGTAAAGCTGCCATGATAAAAGGGTCATCATCATAGGCAGTTAATATCAGCACACGTATAGGTAGAGCCTGCTCTCGTATCCAGCGGGTAACTTCAATCCCAGTGGCATGGGGCATTCGCACATCGAGAATGGCAACATCGGGTTGCAATTCAAGAATGAGTTCCTTGACCTTCAGCCCATCCCCTGCCTGAGCAATAACCTGAATATCCCCATCCTCTTGAAGAAAATCATAAATGCCTTTACGCACTACGGCATGATCGTCTGCTAAAACAACACGTATTGTCATGATCTTTACCTATCAGCTTGCTGCCATTATCCTGCTATGTAAGTATAATTCTTTCTCATGTGAGCTTGGTCTAATAAAAACAGGCAGGGTAAATGAAACACCCTGCCTGCCGCTTGTTATGAAATGCCAATCAATGCGAAATCGCGCAGCTACATCGCCATACTTGCCATATGACGGCAGGATTCGGCGCAGCGGCGGCAGGATTCGGCACAGGCTAACATCTGTTGATCGCCATTCGCCATCCGTTCACATTCTTGAGCGCAGCGTTCGCAGGCTTCCGCGCAGACCCCGCAGACGCGAGGATGCAGCGGCGAGTTGAGCAGCATAAAATTGGCGCTGGTCTGGCAAATTTCTGCACAATCGAGCAGCGTGGAAATATGCTCCCGCGAGGCGTGTTCACCGCCCATTTGCAGACAGTGTGGAACGGTTGCCAGACAAATGCTGTGACACTCCAGGCAGTTTTGAATACACTGCTGCATGTCACCGCTTAACCCTTGAATTCCAGTCAAGTTAACCATCATTCCGAATCTCCTTTTAAGCCACTAACTCGACCAGCAGGTTTTCCATCATATCGATTTCAGCAGTTTGATCCGCAATGATCTGACTAGCTAGATCAAGCACCTCAGTGTGACCTTCACCTTCCGGGACGCGCCCTAGGAGGCGCTCAGACATGTGGATGGCATCATCATGGTGGTCAATCATCGACTCTAGCCAAGCGATTTCGTAGTCAACACCTTCAAGGCGGTTGAGACCAGCCATCATGCCCATCATCATTGCCGGGTCGGTAGCAGGCATACCTTCCATCCCGCCATGATCCATGCCACCCATGCCCATGTCCATATCCATCATTGACATAGGGCTGTATTCAACGTTGTACCATTCCAGCAACCAGCCTTGCATAAGAGTAATTTCGGCGGTTTGGGCATCAATGATATTCTGACAGGTAGTTGTAACAGTTTCTGTAGTTGCTTTTGCCAGACAGTCGTTCGCCATATCAAGCGCCATCTGATGATGATCGATCATGCCTTCGAGAAACCGGAGTTCCGCACGTCCAGCACGTCCTTCGACGGGGGCATCTGCCAATGTCGCAGGTACAACAATCGCCGAAACCGCCAGCACAACGAGGCTAAGTACAATCCACAACTTCTTCATGAGCATCTCCTTATATACGGGTTTGGGTTACTAATGGTTAGTGATTCATGCTTGGCATTTGCGTGGAGGTTGTCTCGCTCATGCCCGACATTGATCCAGAATTCGACTCGACAACATAACTTTGCGATGCGGTATAGATCATCCAGACAACCAGCACAGCAAATACAACAGCGAATATCCATCCTACTTTTACATTTCTTTGACCTCCCGATTCTTCGACGGTTAGCTTTGACATTGTGTTCTCCAGTGACGTCAGATTAGAATAAGTTATTTTCTTGCAATCTTGCCATACAACAGGTGTAGTGACGGTTCAGTTTGTATGAAAGTGTTCATTTGCACTGATATACTTCTCAGCTTATGTATTGTATAACCACCATGGAACACACTTAACCCGCTATATTGCCTGTTTTTTGGGGTAGCAGAACCCGCCAAATGGCGTATGCCTTACTTAGGTAATTGTTGCTATTCTTATAGGCTCGAAACCTGAGACCCAAAATTAGAAATTTGAGACAAAGGAAAATAGGCGTGGAATATTCTCGATACCCCTCTAATGTACATGTGCGAAATAATACTTGGAAACTTGCTTTGTTTGGTGTGGGGATGTTGGGCATTGGGGCAGTTATAGGTGGTATTAGCGGCGTGTTTCTCTTCATTCGTATTACTGGGGGAACAGCCGCTCCAAGCGCACCTATCAGCGCTCCCACCCTATCGCTTGAAATGATCAGTACATCTACAGAGTCTGCGGGAACATTTACCACTAATTCACCTACAGGTATGCCGACGCTCGTTGCTGGTGCAGCAGTAACAGAAGTTACGACAACTCCTACGCTGGCTTTATCTTCACAAGGGTTGATGACGGTAACACCTGCTGTGTTGTCTCCCCAGCTTTTCCGTATAGTTTCCGAAGAATCTGAAGTGCGTTTTGCTGTAAGTGAAACAGTACCTGTCGGGATAGCAGTGGGGCGCACGAATCAAGTCGCAGGCGACATAATTGTTGATTTCAATAGGCCATCAAATTCTCGTATAGGCGTAATTCGAATTAATCTACGCACACTGCAAACCGATGACGCTGATCGGGATCGCTCTATCCGATGCTGTGTTTTGCTTTCAGCGCAAGACGCTTATGAATTTTCCGACTTTATACCGACAGCGATTAGTGGATTACCTGAACTAGTGCAGATCGGTCAGGAAGTCGCCATCCAGGTCACTGGCGATCTGACGTTACGCGGCACCACACGCACTATAATGTTCGATGTATCACTCACAATCGTGAGTGTCGATGAGCTGCGGGGACTAGGGCGTACAGTCGTCAACCGAAGTGAATTTGGCATCTTGAATGACGCCGAGAATATGTTTGACTATCATGGAGTTGATGAGGCAGTCATACTAGAATTTGAGTTTGTAGCGCGAGCGGTACAGCAGTAATAAATTTTCGTTTTAGCTTAAAGGGGCAACATTTAGTGAAGCAACATCTTCGCTACACAATATTAGTTTTCATCACGACTGTGCTGGCAACTGCTCTGACAGCTTGCAGTTCATCAAGTACATCCGTGTCTGACATGGCGGATGAGTGAAGAAGCCAGCAGAGCGTTGATCGAACTCGGTTATACACAGATATGGGATGTTCTGGGCGGGATGAACGCCTGGCAGACAAGTGGGCGTGAACTTATAACGAACGATGAATAAACGATGATGGAGTGCAGTTGACATGAAATCATTTGGATGGCTAATACCGATCATGGTACTGTTCGCATCAGCGGCTTGTACAAGTGAACCCCAAATCACGGTACAAGGAGTCAGCTTCACTCAGGAACAACTCGATCAGGGACAACAGATATACGCACAGTTTTGCGCTTCCTGTCATGGCGCGAATGGCGAAGGACAGTTTCCCAACGCGCCCAATCAGCCCGATGCTACCGGACGTATTGGCGCTCCACCCCATAATGGCACTGGTCACACCTGGCATCACGGGGACGAGATGCTCATCCGCTATACCCGTGAAGGGGGAATCAGCCTGACTGACCCTGTGAATTTCTATCCGATGCCTGCTTTCGGAGATCAACTCTCAGATGAAGAAATTATGAACGTTATCGCTTACATCAAGACCATGTGGAATGATGAACAACGTACTCGCCAACAGCAGGCCACCGAAGCTGAAGCTGGCGGATAACGCGATATAGATCATCGGTTTGCTATAAACAGGCTAAATGACGCATATCAATCTTATCTGAGAAGGCTATCATCCGAGATAACTGATAGACAGCTATGAAAGGATGGAAAGTGTCAATGAATACTACTCCTCAAAAACTAGATACAACCTTGAACGATCATGAGGATGGCGCTGAGAGCAAGGCGCATGACCACGATCACACCGATCACGCGCAACCTGATCATCCTGTAGTAACCGATCAAGTAAAGTCAAGCCATCTGGATCATACTGTGTCCGCAGCAAAAGATGAAGCGCATCAAGACCATGCAAACCACCGTGACGATCCCTCCAAAAAAATGGATCACGGCGGTCATGACGCTCATGCTGGACATGGAGTGATGCATGAAGGTCACACGACAATGATGCGAAATCGCTTCTTTTTCTCGCTGCCGCTGACCGTAGTTGTGCTGCTGTATTCGCCTATGATTCAGAACTGGTTCAGCTTCTCGATGCCGACCTTTCCGGGCAGCGCGTTTATTGCGCCTGTTCTGGGCAGCATCATCTTTTTCTATGGCGGACTGCCGTTTTTGGGCATGGCGCGACAGGAACTCCAACAGCGCCAGCCGGGAATGATGACCCTGATCTCATTGGCGATTACAACCGCCTATCTTTACAGCCTCGGACTTTTCTTCTTTCCGCCAGCGGACGCGATGGGAATGCAGACTGGCGTTATGATGGACTTCTTCTGGGAACTGGCAACGCTCATCACCGTGATGCTGCTCGGTCACTGGATTGAGCTGCGGAGTGTCAGTCAAGCCCAGGGCGCACTCAAAGAATTAGCGAAGCTCTTGCCAGATACCGCCGAACGCATTTTGCCATCAGGTGAAACTGAAACCATTGAAATCAGTCAGCTCAAGACGGGTGATCGTGTCCTGACCCGTCCCGGTGCCAGTATTCCGGCGGATGGCATTGTCGCTGAGGGGGAAAGCAGCGTCAATGAGGCCATGATTACCGGCGAAAGTATGCCGGTTCATAAGCGCCCCGGCGATACGGTCATCGGCGGGACGGTCAATACATCTGGTTCGCTGCGTGTCGAAATTCAACAGGTCGGCGCGAACACCGCGATGGCAGGCATCATGCGCTTGGTTGAAGATGCACAAAAGAGCCAATCGCGCGCGCAAACGCTGGCGCAGCGCGCCGCCTTCTACCTGACGATTATCGCCATCGGCGCTGGGATTTTGACGATGATCGGTTGGTTAGTCTTCACCGGGAATCTCTCAGACGCTGTACGCAACACCGTGACGGTGCTGGTCATCGCCTGCCCGCACGCACTGGGTTTAGCCGTACCGCTGGTTGTGGCGATTTCGACCACGCTTTCAGCACGCAACGGCTTGTTAGTGCGAAAACGTATGGCTTTAGAAACGGCTAAAGACCTGAACTACATCATCTTCGACAAGACAGGCACACTGACCAAAGGTGAACAGGGTGTCGTGGACTTTGCCGCGAACGGTTTAAGCCGTGAGGAAGCACTGGGTATTGCTGCCGGGATTGAAGGCGACAGCGAACATATCGTTGCTGAAGCCATTCGTAAGTACGTACAAGAAGGGAAAGTCTCCCCCGCACCCGTAAGCAATTTCGAGAGCCTTGCTGGGCGCGGCGTAAAAGCAACTGTAAACGGCACAACATACTACATCGGTGGACCGCGTTTACTTGAACAGCAGGAGCTAAGCGTGCCAGCAGCACTGGAAGCGGCTCAACAAAAAGCTGAAAATTCCGGTCAAGCGGTCATTTATCTGGCAAATCAGACTGAGATTGTGGCGCTATTTGCGATTGCCGATGTGATCCGCGAGGAGAGCCGAGAAGCGATCAAACAGTTGCATGATCTAGGGTTGAAGGTTGCCATGCTGACCGGTGACAGCGAAGCGGTGGCGCGAGCAGTGGCAAAAGAACTGAACATCGACACCTATTTCGCTCAGGTGCTGCCTGAACATAAAGCCGACAAGGTGCGTGAGTTGCAGCAGGGCGGGAATAAAGTGGCGATGGTCGGCGACGGCGTGAATGATGCCCCTGCGCTGGTGACGGCGGATGTCGGCATTGCGATTGGCGCGGGGACGGATGTGGCGATTGAGAGTGCCGGGATTATTCTGGTGCGCTCAAACCCGCTGGACATCGTAAAGATCATCCGTCTCAGCCGGGCAACCTATCGCAAGATGATCCAAAATCTTGTCTGGGCGACAGGCTATAATGTCGTGGCGATACCGCTGGCAATGGGCATTCTTGCTCCTGTCGGTATCACACTTGATCCAGCGATTGGGGCTGTGTTTATGGCGGTCAGCACAGTGGTGGTCTCAATCAATGCCCAGTTGATGCGTGGTCTGGATTTGTCGAAAGCATAGCTGAACTCGATAGGGCGAAATCATGACGAATTTGCCCTATTCTATCTTTTTCGGAGAAAAAATGCGTTTATCTGGCGTTTTATTTTTCATCTTAGGGACTATGCCTAGCTGCCGTCATTTCCTTGATGTTCACTATTCGTATCATAACCACGCAGACTGGTATAGCGCCCGATTTGATGGGGTGTCAGAATTTCAACCGTTGCGATATGGGTACGAAGATGAACAAAGCGCAACTGCGCTTGCAAAGCACCAATTTCATTAAGCTGCGCTTCTAAGAATGTGTCATCCATCGTATTATCACGAAAAGCGAGTTCCAGGGCTGATTCTGCTTGAAGGATTTGTTCACCTAGTAAAACCGCTTCTGGCCGCATCCCATCGTATAACGCCTGAATTTCTGTCTGCTGATCCTCAGTAAGTTCAAGTTCTTCAGCCAAGTCCAGCACATGTCGCGAGCCTGGATAGCCGTTCAATTCTGCCGGGAGCGCCAATCCACCCCCTGCACCTGTCCGATAGGTTTCAATGGCTTCTGGTGAAAGTCCACGTATTTCGGTATTGAGTAACTGATCTTACGCAGACACTCAAATCACTGGACACTGGCAGTTCAAAACTGCCAGCTAGAGGGTTTAAAAACCCCTGAAGGGGTTAAGTAAAAAGGTTCTTTAACCTCTTTAGAG
>DAOTTO010000121.1:0-5362 GCA_034437895.1 Anaerolineae bacterium
ACAATTTGTTCCAGCGGATAGCACCGATCAATGACGGCTCTTAGCTTCCCCTGCTCAATCAGGTCTTTGAGGAAGATGAGGTCTTCAATCCGCTCGGTTGAGGACAGCTTCATAATGGAAACGAAGGCTCCGGCTTTCTTCAGCGACTTTTTACTGCGTGAAGGCGAAAGTTTGCCTACCACATCAAGAATGACATCATAGGTTTCACTGCTCTGGGTAAAATCCTCTTGGGTGTAATCAATCACCCTATCTGCTCCCAGAGATTTCACCAATTCTAAATTCGTGGTACTGCATACCCCCGTGACCTCTGCCCCAAAATACTTGGCAAGCTGTACCGCATAGGTGCCTACACTTCCAGAAGCGCCGTAGATCAGCACTTTTTGTCCGGGCTGGATAGTTGCTTTTCTAAGAATACGTAATGCCGTTGCGCCTCCAATAGGCACGGCGGCAGCTTCCACATAGGTCATATTGGGCGGTTTTACTGCGAGTATCCCTTTTTCAGGCAGACATTTGTATTCGGCATAAGCGCCAAAACCAAGACCGCAAGATGCAAAAACTTGATCGCCTTGCTTAAATCGTTTTACGTCTTTGCCGACGGCTTCCACTTCCCCGGCTAGCTCAAATCCTAATGTGGTGACTTTTAGGGGTCTTAGGAGACCGTTGAAAATTCTTGCCATAAATGGATCAGCCTTCCTCATCCGCCAATCCCCGGCTGTTACGGTTGTCGCAACTATTTTTATCAGCACTTCATTGGCCTTCGGCGTAGGTTTTTTTAACTCTACGAGATGAAGCACGTCCGGTGATCCGTATTGGGTGTAAACTACTGCTTTCATGAGCTTTTCTCCTATACTGCTTTGATCTGATGCTAAAAATCGGGTGAATTTTTATCTTCAGGACTTTCGCTTACCTCACCCCCCGGCCCCCTCTCCAAGTATTGGAGAGGGGAGAAAAACGCATCTTGAAGTCCCCTCTCCATGCAATGGGGAGGGGATTTAGGGGTGGGGTAAATGCGTGAGCGAAAGTCCTAATCTTCTAAGAAGAAGACCTCTTCTAAGCGCACATTGAAGGCCAGCGCGATACGAAAAGCCAATTCCAGAGATGGCGAGTATTTTGCGTTTTCGATGGCGACGATGGTTTGGCGTGTTACCCCAGTTTTTTCTGCTAGTTCCTGCTGGGTCATTTCATTGTGGTTAAAACGCAATTTGCGAATGTTGTTGCTAATGACGAGAGGGGAGGGTTTGCCCATCTCACACGCCTCTGCGATAAAAATAGAACGTTGAAATATCTGAAATCATCTGCGACACAATCCCGGAGAGAAGAAGGATGATGAACATCACGGATGGCGGCATGTCAACCACCAGCGAACTCAGCGCAAGAATAAAACCTACGATAAACACATAATTAGAGGTCGTCTGGGCTTTTAGTTCAATCAGCTTGTCGCGTTCATCCGTAATTGCAGGTTCTTCTTCTCTCGTTGCTATGGCATTGATGATACTGAAGAGGATGTAAATGATAATTTTTGCGACAATCGAGACCGGGATTAAGATCAAGAAGAACGATCCCCAAAAGTGGAAGACCTCTACCGAATAAGCACTTGCTTCCGGGTATCTTTGAACCATATACGCCGAATAAAACGCAGAAACCAGAATGGTGCTGATTAAAGATGCGATAGCTCGCCTTTCTTGAAAGGACATTTTTCCTCCTGTGTCTGCTGGTTTTTACTTTGTGTAAAATATACTTTACATAAAGTAATTCAAAAAGTGCTTTGTGTCAAGTATTTTTTACATGAATTGGCAAAATAAGAGAGACGACTCGGCGAGTCGTCTCTCTTATTCTGGTCACAGCCTGATCTGCTTTCTAGTTCAACGATCTTGGCGTTGCATCCGCTAGATGTACCATTTCGGCGCTGACATCCCACAGCTTTTTAGCGACTTCCATATCGGTAGCTTGGCGGGCTGTCACGGTCACTTTTGAATCGTAGAAATATTTGCCTGTGATCTTCTCAATGTCTGGTGAAGAGGCGAGGTAAATAGACGTTTCCGCGCCTTTTGCTGGTGAACGCGCCACGAGGGGCGCAAATAGGCTGACGAGGGTGGCGATGATCTTGCCGTTGTTCTTTGCGAAACCCGTTGCTACGAAGCCCGGATGCAGGGCATTGACGGTTACGCCAGTTCCTTCTAATCGGCGGGTCAATTCCAGCGGAAACAGGATATTAGCGAGTTTTGAGTTGCCGTACATGCCGAGACTATAATCCCGTTCACCTTGCAGGTTATCGAACTCGATTTTGCCGGAGGTATGCGCTCTCGAAGACACATTAATAATCCGTGCCGGGGCGCTGGCTTTGATCGTATCGAGGAGCAAATGAGTCAGCAGGAAGTACGCGAGATGATTGAGCGCAAACGACATTTCGATGCCATCCACGCTGAGTTGACGCTGCATGAAGACCCCACCCGCGTTGTTGAGCAAGACATGAAGGTGCGAATATTTGCTCTTGAATTCATTTGCGAGGCGGCGAACTTCCTGCTGCGAGGACAAATCCGCCAGCAGTGAGTCTACGTTTTTATTGCCGCTTGCTGCGCGGATTTCCTCAACCACTTGGGCGGTCTTCTGAGCATTCCGCCCAACAATGATGACTGTTGCCCCCATACGGGCGAGTTCTTGGGCTGTACTTTTCCCGATGCCGTTAGTGCCACCTGTAATCAGGCAAATCTTACCTTGCATCGTCATCGTCGTTTCCCCTTATCCTTTGGTTTGTTGCCTTTAGCAGATGCCGAGGTGGGCTGCATCTCCGTTTTATCACGGCAGATGCAGCGATTTATTAGGTTTAGTCGTTATGCGCCACCGTGATGATGACTTTTCCTTGGGCGTGTCCTTTTTCGAGATAGCGAATCGCCTCAGCCGTCTCACTTAAGGGGTAACGTCGATCTATAACGGGGACGATCTTGCCAGTTTCAAGAAGTTCTTTCAGAAAAAGCAAATCTTTTTGGTTGGGTTTCGCCGTCCCCATGAGACCGATTTTCTTATTCCCGCCCCTTGATGCCCATGCGCCCACAAGGATATGTTCAAACAAACGCGACAGGGTGGTAAACCCGGCAATGGAACAAATCCCATTGGGACTGAGCGCTCGTTTATAATCTGAAACTGAACGATTGCCCACAGCATCAAAAATCAGGTCATAAGCCTGCCCATTTTTGGTAAAATCTTCTTGGGTGTAATCAATAACATGGTCTGCGCCAATCGAGCGCACCATCTCCAGATTGCGGGTGCTGCACACGCCTGTAACTTCCGCCCCATACGATTTGGCAATCTGCACCGCAAACGTCCCCACACCGCCGGCTGCGCCGTTAACGAGAACCTTTTGCCCCGCCTGAATCTTACCGGTATCCCGAAGCCCTTGTAAAGCCGTGAATGCTGCTACAGGGACGGCTGCCGCTGCTTCAAACGAGCTGTTGGCTGGTTTCAGTGCTAAGTGATGTTCAGCCCCGCACACATACTCGGCAAAACTGCCTGCGGATACGTCTCCGAAGACATCATCACCTACTTGAAATTGTGTTACGTTTTTACCAACAGCTTCAACGCGCCCGGCCACATCAGCGCCGCGTCGCGGATCTTTTGGTTTTAAAAGCCCAGCGTCAAGGCGAGCTAAGAACGGTTCAGCTCTCATCAAGTGCCAGTCCAGTGGGTTTGCGGACGCGGCATGGACTTTTATCAGGACTTCATTCTCTTTAGGCGTAGGTTTTTCTACATCCTTAAACTGAAGCACATCGGGTGAGCCGTACTGAGTATGGATAATCGCTTTCATGAGTTTCCTCCAAGGGGTAGCATTGATCTGATCGTTTTTAGAAGTGACGCAGTTTAGCGTTATCTTCCCTCAGGCAAAAATAATGCCCTTTACAAGATAATACGGAGAATGTCTCTCCCCGGTTGCGGCTTAAAAAAATACAGGGGATAGCATCATTTTGCTATCCCCCGTGTGTGGGTCGTTATAGTCGCTTGGGGTGTGCTGGAAGGAGGGTTATTCCACCGTTTTGCAACACCTCATCGCTCATTATGGAGCGCGTTGGCTAGGCTTATTCGCTTTCGCTTGCGCCTTCCATGCCTTCGAGTAGCTGCGGCAGGAACCAGACATCCAGCACTGGCACTGTTTCGCCTTCAGCCGCGAGTTCTGTGCCGTCTTGTAGGTTCAGCGGGCCTTCCCACAAGAAGATACTTTCTTCGTTAGCGGGGTCGGTGCTGTAAGCCGCCATTTCCGCATAAAATTCATCCACTTGCGCGGCGACTTCTTCCGTCAGCCCTTCGCCATAGAGGAAACCGATCACGGAAGTTTCGGGGTCGTTCATGTTTGCCCAATCGGGGGCGAGCCATTCCCAGCTTTGTTCCCAAGTGCCATCAATCACGGCTTGAACCGTATCGAGATAAGCGGGTCCCCAGTTGTAATAGGCCGCGCCGATGCAGGCTTCCGGTGCTTGTGAGCAGCCTTCGATGTTGCCATACGGCACAGCGAATACGCGCTCGCCACGTTCAGCCATGCGCGAACCCGCCACGACAATCGCTTCGGTGGTATCAATGCCGGAGACAATCACATCCGAGCCGGTATCGAAGAAGTTATTGGCGACTTCGGTGGGGTCGAGCGTTACGCCAGGGATATTGAACCAGAAGCCAATCCATGTGACGGTAAATTGGAGTTCGTCGGGATCCATCCCGCGATAATTTTCATAGCAGTAACGTGCGCCCAAATAGGTGGAGGCGGCGAGGCGGCGTGTTTCGGGGTTAATCAACGCGCCCAAATAGCCAATGCTGCCTGTTTCGGTGGTGAGGGCGGCGGCACATCCCGCGAGTTCACGCGGTGCTTCCATCAGGCCGTTAAAATTGCCCACATTTTCAGGTGCGTCATTTAGCACATTGCTGCCGGTGATGTTGATGAAGGGGATGTCGGGGAAGGCTTCCGCCACGACGTTAGTATCTTCTTCAAACGAGTCCGACGTGGTGAAGATGACCTGTGCGCCGTCATCGACCATTTGCGTGACGACATCCAACAAGGTAGCTTCCGGGGTATCCGCCGGATTCAGGCTTTCAAAAATCAGCGCGGTTGCGCCTTCGATGTTGGCCTCGACATAAGCCGCGCCTTCGCTGTGCGATTGGCTCCAACCACCGTCATCCGCTGGGCCGACCAGCACAACCCCGAAGACAAATTCATCCTGTGCCAGCGCGACAGATCCCATCGCCAGCCCTAAAATCAGCAGAATCACCAAAGAAAAACTTGCTTTACGCACCATAGCTCATTCCTTTCTAAAAGAACAATCAAGCAGATGCTTAGTTTAGACCATCTTATGATGGGCGATATTGTATAATTCTACCAAAT
>DAOTTO010000122.1:0-11599 GCA_034437895.1 Anaerolineae bacterium
GGCGCAAGTCTCACCCCGAAGTTAGAAAACCCAAATTGTGCCTCGCTTGGTCTTCATCATATAATGTTTAGATATAGTGACGAATAAGCGAGCATTTTTTTATGGATGTCGGCGTACAAATTAATCAGTACAAAGTGGTGGAGCATATCGGGCGCGGCGGGATGGCGGATGTGTGGTCGGCGCGGGATATTCGCCTCAACCGCATGGTGGCGATCAAGACCATCGCACACGGCCTCTCGCAAGATGTAGACCCGATCTCTATGTTCAAGCAAGAAGCGCAGACCATCGCGCAGATGGAGCATCCGCATATTTTGCCGATTTATGATTTCGGTGAATTTGAAGGCCAGCTTTATATCGTCATGCGCTATGTGGCGGGTGGATCGCTGGAAGATATGCTCCGTCGCGGGCCGCTGCCGCTGGATGAAGCGCTGCGGATGGGACGGGCTGTCGCTGAAGCGCTAGATTACGCCCATTCCAGCAAAGTCGTCCATCTTGACCTCAAGCCGCCGAATGTGCTACTCGATAGCCATTCGTCGCCTTATCTCGCCGATTTCGGGCTGGCGACGGTGCTTGATCTGGAAGGCAAGGCGACCAACCCCGGCTCCGGGACGCTGCTTTATATGGCTCCCGAACAGCTTACGGCGGAAACGATTGACCATCGCGCCGATATTTACAGCTTTGGCATTGTGTTATTCCACATGCTCACGGGGCAGCTTCCGTTCCAAGCAGCGATTCCACTGGCGCTCAAGCAGGTGCAGTACAACGCTGAACTGCCTGATGTGGATATGGTCAATCCAGCGCTCCCCTCGTTTTTAAATGGCATTTTGCGCCGCGCAACCTCGATGACGGTGGAAGAACGCCCTAATTCTATCAAAGAGCTGATGACCGAAATCAACGAAATGTTGATGGCTTCTACCGGCTATATGATGGCGATCCCGCGCCAAACTGCGGAATTCGCGGGTGCGGATTTTGGGGATGCGGCCTTAATGGCGGGCAAAGTCCCTGAAGGCGCAGATGCCGAAATGCGCGAGGCCATCGATATTTACACCCGCGCCCATCATGCCTGGGCGGGCGGAAATGGACGCTTTCTGTTAGGGATGACGCACTTCCTAGTCATGATCGGCTATTACATGAATGCCGATCATTATGGCCTTGAACTCGACGAATCGGGGATGCAGATGCTGTTGCGCGGTGCGTTGGAATTCGATCATGAGGTCGATTTCTGGTGGAACGAGATGGACGACGATAACCGCCGCTGGGTATGTCTGCACACCGTCCGCACCGGCACCGCACCCGCCCGCGTCCGCGCACTCTATCGGCTGGAAACGCTGCCGGATTCCGATAAACCGCAGATTCCTAAGCTGGTCGCACAGGCGCTGCAAGTGGAAACCAACGAAGATGCTCGCCTCGCCGCGCTTCAAGTGTTGGGGACACGCTCCAAACTTATGAAGGCTATGCCCCAGTACGACATTAAGACCGAATATCGCGGGCGGATGCTAACGACGATGACGCGCCTCGGCATTCAGGTGAACCCGCCTTCGGATTGGATTGAGGCGGTGTATTCGCCCGAAATTGATTTACTCATCGCAGAAACCGCGCTCGATAATTCTATGCCGCGTGTAGCGGAATTTGCGGCACGTATCATCGGGCGGATGCGGTCGACGACGGCGGTTCGTGCTATAGCCGTTGCCCAAACGGAAGGTCGGCAGGGGGCGCTGCGTGCGTTGGCGCTCGTGCGTGATGAGGCCCCATCGCTGCCGCCTGTGGTGGCGAGTGGTGGACGGTTGTATGCGTGGTTGGCGAATACGTGGCGGCGTATGACCGATGTTCCGTTGAATATCGTTTGGCGCTATCTTTTCGCCCTGTTTGGCGCGTGGCTTGGGATGGGTTTTCATGTCAACCAAGTTTATATCAGCGGCGCGATTGTGTCACAGGCACGTTGGGCTTCGACTATCGGTATGGGGTTGGTGTTTGGGGTGGTGGCGGCTTTTGTGCCTGTTTTCGCGGAAGAATTTCCCAGTCGGCTGCGGCGTTTTTGGCCTGTATGGGGGCGGACGATCATCAGCCTCGTATTGGGAACTGCCTTTGGTATGTTGGCATGGTACAGCTTTTTGTACCTTTTCTTGAATCAAAGTCCGACATACCCAGTATTAATTTACGGTGGATTGGGCTTGTCGTTAGGCTTTTTATTGACTTCGATGCTGAAGCTGCGGAGTTGGGTGGCTATCTTGTTAACGGCTTTCTTCATTTACGCCCCTATTTTTATTACCTATGAAGTTGGTTGGGCGTATAAGGACATTGGGCCGTTTACGTATGGCGATAAATTGCCATTCCAATTTGACGGAGCCCTGCTCTACTACGTCAATATAACGCCAGAGGGTGTGCTGTTTAATCCCAAAGAGCTTTTTACTGTCGCTATTCCCTTCGCGCTGATGATCGCTATCGGGGGTCACTTCCCGCTGCTGGTGAATGATGTCACGGTATTGATACGTGGTGTGCGCCGCCGCTTGTTCAAACCAGCGCAAGAGCCTGTCTCCGAAATGATGCCGCAGCCGATTGGGTTTAAAGCACCCATCATCACTGCAAATGCCGTCAATATGGCGACAGAACTAGACCCACAAGGCGATTTGGCGCTTTATAACACGGATGTTGAAGTGGCGGCTGCCGAACACGAGGAACGTGAAATTGCGCCCCCTAAACCGAGCATTTTTGATAGCAACACCGCGCCGGTTGTTGTGCAGCATGTCTCACCGACTGCCGAAACCGACAACGTGAAGAATTTCCCGATGGATGGTGAGATCTCCGCGCAGACGCAGCCCAAGCCCAAATATAACAACATCAGCTACGGCAAAGGGATAAAATTGGATGTCCCGAACATGAAAACAGAGCTTGACCCCAGCCGCCGCCCAAAAGACGAGTCCGATGAAAAATTGGATTAGTAATTGAATAAATTTGCACCCCAATTTTTGGGGGGATTTTTTTTCACAATCGCCCGTAAGATTTAGGCGAATGCGCCCGGAGAGTTGGCGTTTGGCTAGTTTTGATACAGGAGACTTCATAATGTCAAATGAAGAATTAGAACTTCGGTTTGCTTTTGGGCCGGATGAGGACTTCGAAGAAGACGAAGAAGATGATGTGGACGATGACTTCGAGGACGAAGAAGAAGAGGATGTGGACGATGACTTGGAGGATGACGAAGAAGAATACGACGATGAGGATGAGGAATAAGGCTAAGTCAACGTTGTAAACAAGTACACAATCGCATAGCAAAAGTAAAGCCGGGTGCTAAGTCAGCCCGGCTTCTTTTCAAAAAAGATACAGCCTCTTACACCTGCGAATACAGCCGTCCACCGAATTCACTCACCAGTTGGTTGTCCAGATCATCCGCATAGCTGGCGACCAGCGTAATGATATTATTCGTTTCGCCAGGGTCTAACCCTTCTAGTGGACGCTCGTTAAAAACATAGACCACATCGTAGTAAACACCGAGCGAGGCGTTGGTCAACTGTAAATTGAGTTCCAGCAGCTTGCGATACAGCGGCAGCAAACCAGTGCTTGGCAAATGGAAAATTGGCGACAGCACTTGTAAGTAACCGCGCCCATCTTGCTCGGAGACATAAATCTCGATGATGGCAGAGCCGCGCCGAAAGTTCCAGCCGAAACCCTGCTCGGTGCTTAATCGCGCTTGAATCGGGTCTACCCCAACTGCTTCCAGAATATCTTCAACCGTGTTGGCGTGATGCTCTAACGGATTGTTGAGCGGCGGTGGCACATTCGTGTTCTGTTTACGTCGCGCAAATAACATAATGATAACCCTTAATTTTTGACTTTATTTCTAGAAAGTGCTGAGTACTGAGATATAAGTGCTGAAAGTGATTCATGGTTTAACCACCAAGACATCGAGAACACCAAGAATTTGAATCTTCGTGATTTTTGTGGTTAATCGTTTTTTGTTTTCGTTGGTAAACTCACTTTATCACTCGGCACTCAATCACTTTCTTGTCACTTCGCCGCGATTTCCGTCCCGCAGCGTAAACAGCGCCCATCGTAAAAGCCTGCGCGTGAGCCACAGGTTCGGCAGGGACGATGGATCGTCTCGCCATACAGCGCATCGACTTGCGGCCTCGGTGTAGGGAAACGCCCGATAGTGCGCGAAGCAGGCAGAACAACGCCGCACATCTCGCAATAATGCCCACCCATCGACGCGGCTTGGCTTAAATGACCACATGACGAACAATAAACGCGATTTTTGCCATCACGCGATTCTTGCAAATATAAATCGACGCAGCGATAAATTGTGCTAATCAGCAGGCCGTACACATGCGATGACGTGCGGTTGGCGTTGCGCGTGAGCATCCCGACAAGAAAATTGCGTGGGTCGAAAATCGGATTGCCACCCACATCCAATAACTGCGTGATCGTCGTCGGGAACCAATCCATCGGAATATCGTTTTGCGTCGCCCGTCGCTGACCGGGAATCGCCAGTCCATTATGCGCGAAGGCGGTAAGCTGGGTATTTTCTGGAAGGGTCGGCTGCGGCGTGACTGGTAAAAGCTGGCTGAGGACCATTCCGGTTTCGATCAGCGCCAGATCGTACTCAGGATAAGACCGCACAACTGTACCCGGAATTTGCCGCCCCGCTTCGAGTTCGACTGTGATCTGTTCCATCCCGCCAACGACGAGGCGCGTGGTCGCCAATAAGCCCTCGCGTGTGACGAAAAAGGCCGTCCCCGCGCCGTTGGGGCCATCGACAATGCCGACAGTCCGATAAAAGCCGCTTGGCATGACATTCGCCGCCGCAGGATTAGGCATCGTCACCGGGGCTGGCGCAGAAACCACTGTCGCCCCCGGCGCGGGTTTAGGCATAACAGGCGGCATCCCCATAATCGGCGTATCCGTCCCGCCGGGAAGGGTCGCGGGGGGAGGTGGCGGCACAGGTGGATTATTCGCTGGCGGGGGTAGAACGGGCGCGTTTGAAAATTCCTGTGTACTGGTCGGTGTCGCACTTTGAGCGGCTACTGGCGGCAAATCCGCAGCGAGAAGGGCGCTCAAGCGCTGCCGAATCGCTTCGTTATTGGGGTCAGCTTGCGCGGCTTCTTGCAAACACACGACTTTTTCCTGGCGTGAGTGTTTTGTTTCCGCCAGCCACACCAGCGCCGTCGCCCGAACAGCGCCTTTAAGCTCAGGATTCTTGAGCGCGATTTTCAGCAGCCGTGCGCCTTCGGCAAGGTTGCCCTGCTGGATGGCACTAATCCCTTGTTCCATACTGCGAAACGGCATGGGTTTTCTCTTTGATTGACCTATAACGACGGGACTATTATAGACGAATCGGTTTTATTGACCAGTCAGCGATTAGTATTTAGCGTCTTTTTCATGAAGACCGCCACATCACCATTGCTTACATCATCGTTGCTGTAATACGATAAATCGATCTTCTCAATTGAAAAGCCTACTTTGCGATAAAACAGGATTGCCGGGACGTTGGTATTCGCGGTTTCAAGTTCGATGACGCGCATGTTTTGCTTTCGAGCGACTTCGGCCTGTGCTTCCATCATCCGCCTGCCGATTCCTTGTCCACGATAGGCCGCATCGACATGAAATTCCCACACGATCAGCGTCCGATTCCAATCCTGCCCCTCTGCAAGCGACATCCCAATAACGCGCTCACCATCAAAAGCCCCGACGCATAACCCCGCTTGCGTCAGCTCGGCATAATGATAATCGAGCCAGCCGCCGCGTAGAAAACGCTTGATATAAGGCTTTTCCAGCGTGATCAAATTCAACGTGATTTGCGTCTGCTCATGAGTCTCGGTTTTCGTCACGACATACTTTTGCTCGGAGGTATAGCTCGGCGCGATGCGCTGCAAATCCTCGGCGTTGAAATCGGTCAGTTGTTTGATCTCTACCATATTTTCGCTATCCTCCGCATTTACGCGGTGCCATTCATCTTTTTCTTTGCATCTCTTTGCGTTCTTCGTGCCTTTGCGTTAAATCTTTTATTTTATCCAATATTCAGCGATTCTTCCGCCGGGTCTTGCTGTTCCGGCAGCGGCACGACCTGAAACCAGGTCACACCCGGCTTGAGGTACAAAATCTGACCGTCATGCGTCCGCAACCCGATTACGTTGTACTGCGCGTTCCGCACCCAATGCCCGTCATAACGCTGCCCGTCGCGGCACAAAATCGCTGTGCCTTCGCCCATCAGCGTAATTTGCAGGCTCCAGTTGATTCCGCCCTCGAATTGGCTTTCGATGATGTCTGTTTCCTGATGATCGGCATAGAGGATGACGACATTGGCGGTTGTGATCTGCTGCTGCGTGTTGAAGTCGAAATGGCGCATTCCATCTTGGGTGCGATAGTACAAGCCTGTGTTGGACTCGTAGTGCCATTCCACCCGCGTCGTGCGGTAGCGCAGATCAATATAAGCTGCCGTACCCGCTGCGCCTTCGAGTGCGGCGGGACGAAAGGCCATGCCTTCTAAAACGGGGCGCTGTCCATTGCCTTCAGTCGCCGCGAGTTCCCACAATGCCACCGCGTTGAAAAACATATTATGCGGCACAGGGATGCTCTCATCACGCCAATACGTCGGCAACCCATAGCGCACACCCATATAGGTACGATTCGCAAATTCAGACGGTGGCAGTGGCACGAGTGGTCCGCTGTTCTCGCTGCCGGGGATGCGTGTCGCCACGTCCGCCCAGCCATAAATCACTTTTTCCACGCCGATACTCGCGCCCGAAAATGCTAGTAAGCCCTGAAACATCGGCACGAGTTCGTAATCAATCAGGCGGGCGCTGCGGATTGAGCCAACTCGCTGTGGCGCTTGCCCATAAAACACCGCCGAAAATCGCGTCAGCCCGCCTTCGGCATAATGTTCAAAGACAAGATCAGCTTGTCCAATGCCAGACTGTGGGCGGACTAGCGCCGGGGCGTTGCTGATTTTCGCTACAATCGGACGGCGGTTGAGTACGCTAGGATCAGCCACCATTAACCCTGTCAGCGGATTTACATTGTCGGCGAATCCAGTGGGGCCAATCGCGCCGGGAATAGAAACAGGAAAGCGCGGCGTGGGTTCTGGTGTAGCTTCGGGCGTGATTTCGGCGGATGTTGCTTGATAGATTACGGCGGCGGCGGCAATCTCAATGTTCACATTTTCAGGTTGTAGTGTATCCTGTGGGGAGGCTTGTTTTGCACATCCTGTAAGTAGCGTGATAATCCAAAATGCACCACAAAAACGCATGAGCAGACGCATAAGCCTCAAGTCCTTACTTATATTGCTTCATCGGCATTATAATCGACCTAAAGACTGATGATAACGTCTCGTTCCATAAAGTTGACTAGAACATCGCTCAAAGTTATAATCACCTTGAGTAAAGTGACGTTACAGATAAATTCACAACTTTCGTTGGTGGCGACTCAGGGGGCCTAATGGCGCTTCAAGGGAATCTCAGAAATTTTAGCACCACGCAATTATTAAACCTGATAAACCTCTCTGGCAGAACCGGCACCCTGACCATTTTTGAGGGGGTTCCTACCGGCGACAAAGATGCGATGGGTGAGGAAAAGATGGCTGCTGGTGCGGAGCGTGCCAGTATCTCCTTCCGTACTGGCAAGTTGGTGTTTGCCGCGCTGACCGGGCAGATCAATGATTTGATCGCTGTCTTGAACAAAGCGGGTAAATTGACGGATGCCCAAGCAGGCATTATCCGGGAACGTGCTAAAGGCACGGCGGATAAAGCCTTAGCCATGCGCTTGATTGGGGCCAATTATGTTACCCAGAACGATATTGTCAACAGTATCCAGCAATATACACTTGATATTGTGTATAACTTAATGTCATGGCGGGATGGGCCGTTTGTCTTTGAGGACAACAAACTGCCCGAAGGGGATCGAATCCTTGTGCCTACCGACCTTGAAAAAGTCATTATCGAATGGTCGCGTGTCACTAAAGAAGTCGAGGAACTGAATAAGCATCTGCCGAATCTGGATATGGCGCTCAAGTTCCCTGATAATCCTAAAGAAAAATATGCGGGCGTTCATCTGAGCGTAGAAGAATGGCGTGTCGTCTCTTTTGTGAATCCGAAGAACACGATTCGGCAGATCGCCAAAGCCAATAATATGTCTGATATTGAAATCCGGCGCGTGGTTTATGGGCTAGAACAAGCCGGATTGGTTATTATGGTGAAGCCAGAAGGCATGGAAGCCAAAAAGTCCGCCGCACCGCTACCGAACAGCCGCCGTAATAAAAAGGCACAGCAGCCGGTGCAGCGCGATGTCGTCAGCAAATTAATCGACAAGCTCAAATCCATTTAATTGAGCGATACCAGCAAGTAAGTTTATCTGGCAAAGCTGCCAATCCTGATTTTGTGTCAGTCATCATAAACTTAAACCTGATACAATCAGACCAAATCGTATCCGACGCATACTGAAAGAACGGGTAGAGTACACTATGCAAACTGTGAAAATGGTGATCACCGGGCCTTTTAGCTCTGGCAAGACGGAGTTTATCCGGTCCATCAGCGAAATTGAAGTCGTCTCCACCGAGCGCGGCATTACCAGCGATGGAGAAAAAGAGCAAAAGGACGTGACGACGGTAGCGATGGACTTTGGGCGCATCACCGTTGATGATGATCTGGTACTGTACCTGTTCGGTACACCAGGGCAGCGTCGTTTTGATTTTATGTGGGAAATTTTGGCAGAGGGGATGCTCGGCTTTATTGTGATGGTCGACAGCGCCAAGCCAGAAACCTTCCGCGAAGCCAAGAGCATTCTGGAAACGTTCCGCGCTTATGCTCCTACGCCTTATGTGGTGGCAGCCAATAAACAGGATCATCCCGATGCGTGGTCACCGGAAGACTTGCGAATCGCGCTGCGGATTGAGCCGGAAGTGAAGCTGCTGCCGTGCGTCGCCAGAGAAAAAGACAGTGTGCGCGATGTGCTACTGGAACTGCTCTACACCATTTTGGAAGAAATGGAATAATCCTCTTTTATATCGATTGTAGGGGTGCATCATACTGCATCCCTACCGAAACATTCACCAAAAGGGCAAAATCACCGTGCCAACGCTGGTCACTGAACGAGGTATTGTTCATTATGAACGTCACGGTTATGGTCGCCCTGTCCTCCTCTTGCATGGTTGGCTCGGCTCATGGGAATTGTGGCGTAATTCAATTGAAATTCTAGGCAAAGAATTCCGCACCTATGCAGTGGATTTTTTTGGTTTTGGCGATTCAATTGACCGCGAATCCGACTTTTCAGTCGATAATTTTGTCTCGCTCGTCAGCCAATTTATGGATCAACTCGGGATCGTCAAAGCACCTCTGATCGGGCATTCGATGGGCGGCACGGTCTCGCTGGCGGCCTCTTTGCGCTATCCAGAGAAGATCGTCAAGACGATTGTCGTCGGTTCGCCGATTCAGGGAAATTCACTGAATCTGCTGCTTAAGTTTTCTGGCTATAAAGGCATCGCCAGCATTCTCTGGACGACCCCTATGCTGCTTAAGACCTTCATGCGTGGCTATGCCTATTTTTTGGCGAAAGATGGCAAATCCTTGGGGGATATGATCGTCCGCGACATCTCTAATGTCACGGCGGATTCGTTCTTCCAGAGCATCGGTACACTGCGCGATACCGATCTCCGCAGCCAAATCGGGGAGATTAAAGTTCCCGTGTTGGGCATTTATGGCAAACATGACCGCATCGTCAATCCTCGGCAGTCTAAAGTCCTGCAACAATATGCCCCCCAAAGCAAGTTGGCGTGGTTTGAGAATTCCGGCCATTTCCCGATGATGGATGAGCCGGATCGCTTTCATGCAACCGTGCGCGATTTCCTCAATAACGGGTAGTCTCTAAAAACTCACCAATTGTCCCAGCTATCGCCTACCGTCTGAATTTCATCGGGACGCGGATATTGGCGCTTATGCACATCCCCAAACTTGATAAAGTGATGATCGCTCTCCTCAAACGTCACGCTGCGCTCGATCACACGGCGGTTATCAGAAGCCACTAAGACGACATCGCTTTCGATCATACGTCCGGGGAAGACAATCATGCCCGACCCGATGCGACAGTTATGCCCGATGGCGCTGCCCAGCACAATTTGCCCCACAGTCCCTAATTCGCCTTCGATATTGGTGGCGCGAATGGGCTTTTGCGCGATCAAGTTGAAATCGGTGAAAGTGCTGCCTGCGCCGACGAAGCTGTTACGCCCGATGACGCACATCTGCAAGCAGGTATTCTGCGCGATGATGCTGTTCTCCATCACGGCGGTCAGGTAAAGCGCACACCGGAAGGGGAGGAAACAGTTATTAGCGACGGTACTCATCATCAATACACAGCCTGCGTCGATGCTCACATTATCGCCAATCGTACAATTGTCGATGATGACACCCGCGCCAATCGAGCAGTTATCGCCAATAGTGGCGGGGCCGGCGATGATGGCGGACGGATCAATATTGCAATTTTTGCCAATCTTGACCGCACCGGAGGCTTGCAGGATTTGACGTTGTTCGAGGATTGCCCGCCAAAGCAGCCCTAATTGGGCGAAGACGCTGTGGTTAATCTTAGCATCCAGCCGACCTGCTCGTCCGAAATTGCCGTAGATGATGGTCGCAAAATAAACATGCACCCAGCTTTCGATTGAAAGAATTGCCCGCATCGGTGCGTAATGCGTCAGTTGATCTTGCGTCATCGTCATAAAGTCTGGGACGCTGTAAAAGCCAATCTCCCGCGCATCAGACGGTACGATGACCGGCTCAATCTCTGGGACATAGCCAGCAGGGAAGTACCAAAGATCGCACTTAAAAATAATACTTTTTCCATCTGGTGCAGGTGCAGGCGGGAAGCTGCTGGTTAGTTTAAGCGTATAAGTATTAAAGGCTTTATCACCTGCGCTAAAGGCCGCCTGACATGCGCGGCCTGTTTTGCGGGCTTCACGCACGAAATAATCCAAAAATTCGCGGTCAAACCAGAGGCTATCGCGGTAGACGACGGCTTCGCCCTTAACCTTAAACAGCTCATCGCGGCTGTCGAATACGCCTCCCAATTCGAGTCGCTGACCAAATGCCTGCGAGAATAGTTCCTCATGATGCACCTTGAGCGGCTCTGTCCCAATCGTCAGATAGCTGGCGGGTTCGTTGAAGGGGAGGACATGGCGTTTGTCTTCGATAATGTAACGATACATGTGTCGTCTCCGGGCGGGCTGCGTTCATCCGACAGGTGGTTTCAAACTCTTTACCATTATAGTCTGAAGACCCGCTGATGACGAATGAGGGTTTGTCTTGGATAAAGAGGGTATTTGTAGAGACGTGGTAATGCAGATGAAACAAAAAAATGCAAATCGTAGGGAGAAGATAAGAATCTATCTAAAAATTAATCAGGCAAGCGTTTGAGTAAGGTGTAAATAGAAGGCAGATAAATAGTCGCTTCACCGGCGTATATGACAACGCTTATGCAAAACTTTTCTTATTCCTGTTCGGTAGTGTAACTACACAGGGAAAGTATAGCCAAAAGGAAAAAAACGAGCTATAAAGTTGGGGTATGAATAACGTGCGCGAAGCAGAACTCCTTGCCATTATCCAAGAACAACAGGTACTCATCG
>DAOTTO010000123.1:0-3697 GCA_034437895.1 Anaerolineae bacterium
GGAAACCTCTAAAGAGGTTAAAGAACCTTTTTACTTAACCCCTTCAGGGGTTTTTAAAACCTCTAGCTGGCAGTTTTGAACTGCCAGTGTCCAGTGATTTGAGTGTCTGCGTAAGATCATTTATTAACTTTTAGTTGAAACTCACGCCGTATCCACATCATCAGTGCGAATAAGATAACGAGCAAAATCACCGCCGCCGTGCTGATCCGCCACGCAATCGCCGTCGGGGATGCGCCAATCACCAGCCCCAATAAGCCAAAAAATCCACACGCGCCGTACAACACAAACAGCGTCATGCGCTGGCTCAGGCCGAGGCTCATCAGGCGATGCGAAGTGTGATCGCGTCCGGCTTCCAGCGGTGAGCGCCCTTCCATCAAGCGCGTGAACACGACCAGACAAATATCGAAAATCGGCAGCGCCAGCACCAGCACCGGGACAATCCACGACACGCTGACGGGCTGTGCGCCAAATTCCAGCTTAATGCCCAAAACCGCCAGAATAAAGCCGAGCGTCATCGATCCCATATCGCCCATAAAGGTACTGGCGGGATTAAAGTTATACGCCAGAAAGCCCACCGCGCTCCCTAGCAGCGCAGCGGAAAGAATCGTCACCAGCATCAGCCCTTCGGAAAGGCCGATCAGCATAAAAAATCCGGCGGCGATGGCGGAAAGCCCCGCGCATAAGCCGTCCATATTGTCATTAAAATTGATAGCGTTTAAGATCGCTAACACCCAAATAATGGTGATAGGCCAATCGACCAGCGGCGTATTGAACATCCGCACCTGAATCCCCGCCGCCATAACCACGCACGTCGCCAGCGTCATCGCGCCCAAGCGTAGATAGGCATCCAACTCATAACGATCATCAAGCAGACCCATGAAGGCCAGAAATGCCGTGCTAAACAGAATCGCGCCGAGTTCGACTAAATGCAGTGAGGGACTAAACAGCAGCAGCGACCCTGCCAACGCGACGTAAATCGCCAATCCGCCCATCATCGGCGTGGGTTTGCGCGTGATGTTACGCTTTTTTGGGCGATCAATCACGCCCAAGCGCATTGCCACCTGCCGCGAAATAGGCGTTAATCCCAGCGAAGCCGCGAACCCGAACACCAGAATCGGTACAAATTGAAGGGGGGTATCCATAGAAATGACCTGTGCATTAAGCGTCAATGATGACGCGTCATTGATGACGTAGCGCAACTATACCTTAAACCGTTTTTCAGCGGTAGGCTAAAGGCTTGTATCATTTAATAGGGCAATTTTGCTAATGTCCCAATCAGAGGCGTAAAATGCTTTAGATTGCGGGTATAAAGCAGAACCTCCTATCTCTGTTGACATAGATCAATTTGAGTATGGGAGGTGCGATAAGAGGTAGTTAGCTGAAGATACAACCAATATGTCATGGGCGGAAGTCACCAGTCGCAATTTAATTCGTAACTATGATTGGCTGTACCACTTTTATAGACGATACCCGAAAGACCGGGAATTCCGTTGCTATCCTTTCGAATTCCACAATCGGCGCTTCCTTGTCTACAGGTATATGCGGACGCGCTCCCGGCGCTCGCTGCACGTAAGCCTTGAGGATGGGGGCGCGTTGGTCAACGGGAACTTCTTCGAGTTGAACGCCCTCACGAGTGCCACTGTGCAGCACTGCACTGCCACCGGCTGCTCGCACGTTGTGTACCCACTGCACATCCTCGCCTAGCATGGACACAAGATAACGCTGTCCATCAACTAGGGCTATGACCACCGGGAACGAGATTATGCGTCCTGACTTGCGTCCGACGACTTCCAATGTCTCCATGTAGTTAGGGGTAATACCCAACGAGGCCACTGTCCTCCATGCGCCATTCATCATTCGCGCAATCCAGTTAGGACTCTGCCCGCGGTACATCCAACGCTTCAGGCGTGCGAAGAGTGAATCTTTTTTTGTTATATCCTCATTGTGTGTAATGGGAGACTTTTGCATAGCTTATTCCTCACAAGCGTTTGACAAGTAATACACTTGGCAATATCACAACAGATATGCGCCAATTAAAATGTAGTCCATTTACAGGGGCGGGGTTATTGGCGGAAGTTACCAAATATCAGTGACGGAAGTCATAACCGAAGACTTATCATAAGAACAAAACCAATTGGAACTACAGAGTGATCTATCTTTTAAGATGATAGCAGAAAAAATTGAATTCGAGCCACATCTAACATTCAAATTGTCGGTTGCCAAACTCGCTAAAAGCGGCTTACCATAGCTTCAGAGGATCATCTTGGAAACTTAGGTTTCCTTGTGCCTTTGCGTCGAATCCTGTTCGTTTATTCTGTGCGAGGCAAATTTCATGCAAATAACCGATAATCGCCGCGCCGTGCAGCGCGTTTTATGGATTACGTTAGGCTTAAATCTTATCGTCGCTTTGGGCAAAATCATTATCGGCGTGATGAGCGGCGCATTGGCGATTACGGCGGACGGCTTTCATTCGTTGGTCGATAGCAGCGGCAACATCGTCGGCTTGATCGCTACACGGTTTGCGACTCTGCCGCCGGATGAAGATCATCCCTACGGACACCGCCGTTTCGAAACGCTGGCGGCGTTATTCATCGGCGCATTTTTACTGATTACGGCGTGGGAGATCGCACGCGGCGCATTAGATCGGCTGCAAGGCGGCGAACCACCCACAATCACGCCGCTGACATTTGTTGTGTTGATTGCGACGCTCATCATCAATATCAACGTGAATCGCTATCAAGTCAAAGAAGGCAAACGGCTGCGCTCAGAGATTTTGGTGGCGGATGCAGCGAATACCGGATCGGATATTTTTGTCACGCTGTCGGTGTTGGTGAGCATGGCGCTGATCGCCGCGTTTGGTTGGGTCTGGGCGGATATTGTCGCTGCTTTGTTTGTCGTTGTTCTGATTGGTCGCGCTGCGTGGAAGATTCTGCGACAAACCGGGAGTGTCTTGGTGGATACCGCGCCTTATCCACCGGAAAAGCTCGAATCGCTTATCCACGACGTGCCGCAGATTGATAAAGTTGTCCGCGCCCGCAGCCGAGGCTCGTCGGACGCGGCTTATATCGACATTGATGTGCAGGTGCCGCCGCGTACAACCGCCAATCATACCGCCGCCATCGCGCAGGACATCCGTGATCGGCTGACATCGCATCTCGACGGCATCCAAGAGGTCGAAGTCCATTTCGTTCCGGCGGATGCGTATGAAACCACTGCCGCCGATATCGCTCGGACGTGTTCCGACGCACTTGGAATCCCAGCGCACGAAATCCGCATGAACGGGATATGGGCGCTGGAACTGCATGTCGAAGTCCCGGCAGGGCTAACCCTCGCTTCCGCGCATGAGCAGGTCAGCCGTTTGGAAGAAGCGATTCAAGCGCGTTTGCCCCATTTACGCGATGTGATTACGCATATCGAACCCGCGTCCGATAAGGATAACGCAGGCGAAAGTCCGTATGGACAAGGGGAACGCAAGATCAAAGAACAGGCCATAACACTGCTGCAAGAACATCATCGCACGATTTACTGGCATCATCTGCGAGTCTATCATCTGGACGGCGGCCTCGCGCTGACTCTCCACGCGACCTTCCCGCCGCAAATGACGATTGATGCCGCGCATGATCTGGCGGAGAACGCCGAAATCCTGTTACGGGCGCAGCTTCCCGCCCTGAAGCGCGTCACCATCCACACCGAACCA
>DAOTTO010000124.1:0-2934 GCA_034437895.1 Anaerolineae bacterium
TAAGGAGCTAAAAAATGCGTTTAGGACTGATGACGGGCTATTCTGGCTCGCGAATAGAACTCCCGATGGACATCATTTTAGAGGCGGATCGGCTTGGTTATTATGCGGTGTGGACGGCGGAGGCTTACGGATCGGATGCCGTTACACCCCTGACATGGATCGGCGCGAAGACCGAAAACATCCATCTCGGCACGGCGATTATGCAGATGCCAGGGCGCACCCCCGCCAACACCGCCATGACGGCGATGACGCTCGATCAGCTTTCCGGCGGACGGATGCTGCTCGGTTTGGGCTTATCCGGGCCGCAGGTGGTGGAAGGCTGGCATGGCGTGACCTATGGCAAGCCGCTGGCGAAAACGCGAGAATATGTGGAGATCATCCGCAAAATCCTCAAGCGTGAACAGCCCCTCGTCCATGATGGCGAATATTATCAGATTCCGTATCAAGGCGCGGATGCTACCGGACTCGGTAAGCCGCTTAAGAGCATTTTGCATGGACGGGCGGATATGCCGATTTATCTCGCGTCCATTGGCCCCAAAAATGTCACGCTGACCGCCGAAATCGCCGACGGCTGGCTGCCGATTTTCTTCTCACCGGAAGCGTATGAGTCCAGTTATAGGGAACAGATCGAAGAAGGATTCAAAATTGCCGGAAACGGCAAAAGCGTCGCCAATTTCGACATCGCGCCGACGGTCAGCGTCGTAATGGATGAGGATGTCGAAGTCGCATGGAATTCTATCAAGCCGATGTTGGCACTGTATATCGGCGGCATGGGTGCGAAGGGCAAGAATTTCTATTTTGATCTGGCGTGTCGCTATGGATTTGAAGGCGCGGCGGTGACGATTCAGGATGCTTATCTAGCAGGTGATAAAGGCACAGCGGTAGTCAGCGTCCCGAATGAGTTAGTCGATCAAGTGGCGCTGTGTGGGCCGAAAGCGCGGATTAAAGATCGCCTGCAACTATGGCGTGATAGTCCAATCACGACACTCAATATCACGGCCTTTGATGTCGAAACCGTGCGGACAATGGCGGACCTCGTTTTGTAAAAGAAAATTGGAACCACCAAGACACCAAGAACGCCAAGATGATTTATGATACTATGCTTCTGGTGAACTTGGCGACTTGGTGGCTAATTATGGTTTTGAATAGAAACAACCGCATTGAACGACAGACACGGCTGAACGCGCTGGAGAATCAGATCAAACGGCTGACGCGCCGCCTAGCGGATTTACGCGCCGTCAGCGATCAATTCACGCGCTGGCGCGTCGGCATTTTTATCGTTGGACTGATCGCGGCCTTTGCCGGGTTTACGATGAATAACACCCTCGGCTGGACGGCAGTCGCTCTTTTTGCGCTGATTTTTATCGGTGTGGCGCGTTTACATGGACGTGTTAAAACGTCGCTCCGGCGGCACGAAATCTGGCGACAGATCAAACGGACACACATCGCTCGGATGCGGCTGGATTGGGATAACATCCCTGCGCCGTCCGTTACCGACTACCCCGAAGGGCATCCTTTCGCGCTCGATCTTGATCTCGCGGGTGAGCGCTCTGTTCATCATCTGCTGGATACGGCGATCTCACGCGGCGGGAGTGCGCGACTGCTCGATTGGCTGTTGGCGACTGTCCCCGATCTGGAAAAGATTCAGCACAGACAAGCCCTCGTCCGCGAACTCATTCCGCTTTCGGCCTTTCGTGAGAAATTGACGCTGGTCGCAAGTATGGCTTCGGCGAAAGATGGCGGCATAAAAGGGCGGTTTGATGGGCTGCGGCTGCTGCGCTGGCTGGAACAGGGTGGCGATAAAACGGCGCGGCTGCGGCAGGCGCTCACGGTATTAGGAGGATTATCAGCCGTCAATATTGTGCTGATCGCACTGTTTCAATTTGCTGGAATTCCGCCGCTGTTCATCGGGACGCTGGCAGTTTATGCCCTTTATTCCGCGTTTCAATGGAACACGCTCGGCGGCTTATTCGATGATGCGCTGCGGCTGCAAGCGGAATTGAATCGGCTGCAAGCGGTTTTAGATTATCTTGAGCATTATCCCTACGGCAAAAATGTCCTTTTGCGGACGTTATGTGCGCCATTTTTAGAGGATGCCGCCCGCCCTTCGCGGCAGTTGGGGCGTGTGGGGCGAACCCTCGCCGCCGCCAGTTTGCAGCGCAATCCGGTGCTGTGGATTACGGTCAATTTGATCGTCCCTTGGGATGTATTTTTCGCGTATCAATTAGAACGCAATAAGCAAGATTTAGCGGCTGTCCTCCCCCGCTGGCTAGACGCATTGCACGAACTGGAAGCCCTCATCGCGCTGGCGACCTTTGCGTATTTGAATCCAGCGCACGTCTTCCCTGTGATTACGTCCGGCGCGGGACTCAAAATAACATCCGCTGGACATCCGTTGATCGTCGCCGAGAGCAAAGTAAGCAATGACTTCGCGCTGAATAATGTAGGCGAGGCCGTCATCATCACCGGCTCGAATATGTCCGGCAAAAGTTCATTTTTACGCACGTTGGGGGTGAATCTTCAACTGGCGTATGCAGGCGGCGTGGTCGATGCGACAGACTTCGAGGCCGGGCTGTTCCGTGTATTCGCTTGCATCCGTGTGAGCGATTCAGTAGTCGATGGCTTTTCGTATTTTTATGCCGAGGTGCGGCGGCTCAAGGCACTGCTCAATGCGCTTAAGGAAGATAATCCTTACCCACTGTTCTTCCTGATTGATGAAATTTTCCGGGGGACGAATAATCGTGAGCGTTTGATCGGCAGCCGCGCTTATATCCGCGCTTTAGTCGGCGGCAACGGCATGGGCTTGATTTCGACCCACGATTTAGAGTTGGTCAAACTCGCGGACGAAATGGCACAGATTACCAACGATCACTTTAAGGAAGAAGTGATTGATGGACGGATGGTGTTCGATTATCGCCTGCGTTCCGGCCCCAG
>DAOTTO010000125.1:0-3626 GCA_034437895.1 Anaerolineae bacterium
CTTCTGACTCTTGTTGCCTCTAGTTGATTCTGTCTCTGATGGGACTTGTTCTGAAAAAAAGACGTAACATCCTCTCAAATTTGGATTAAAGCGGTCTACCCGCTGCATTTTGATTCACAGCCCGTTTAATAAGGTAGTATTTTACTGAGGAGCGGCGCATTGGCAAACGTATTTATCACCAAGAATTACGCCCGTACTAACGATGTGCAAGCCCTGCCATCGTTGATCGAGGTGCAGTTGCAATCTTTCAATTGGTTCCTAAAAGAAGGATTGGCCGAACTTTTCGACGAAATCAGCCCGATTGAGAGCTTTAACGGCAATCTGCGCTTGTACCTACCCGGTAACAGCCCAGAGTCCGAGCAGTTTGGCCTCAGTTATTGGTTTGAAGAGCCGAAATACAGCGAGGAACTTTGTCTGGAACGCGATATGTCCTTCGCCGCGCCGCTTTATGTGCGTGTCGCGCTGGTCAATCGCGAAGCCGGTGATGAAGTTGTGACCTCGGAAATTTTCATGGGCGACTTCCCCTTGATGACGGAAAAAGGAACGTTCATCATCAACGGGACGGAGCGCGTCGTCGTCAGCCAGTTGATTCGTTCTCCTGGTGTCTATTTTGACGCAGATGAAGATCGCACGACAGGGCGGCTTCTGGCGAATGCTAAACTCATTCCTGATCGCGGCGCGTGGATGGAATTCGAGACGCGCAAAAATGATTATCTGACGATCAAATTTAACCGCAAACGCACGATCCCGGTGACGATTTTGCTGCGTGCGTTGGCTGCGGTTAAAGATCAGATGCCTGCGGAACTTTCCCCGATTCAAACGGGTACGGATGAGGAAATCATGGCGCTGTATGCTGCTGTGGATACCGATCCGGCGCATCAATTCCTTGTCGGAACACTCAAGCAAGAGCCGGTCTGGGAAATGAAAAAAGATCAGACCATTGCTCAGGCCGCGCTGTTGGAATTCTACCGTCGTATGCGCCCAGGCGATCCGCCTACGCTCGACAATGCGCGTGAATATCTGGAAAGCCAGTTGTTCGACCAGCGCCGTTACGATCTGGAGCGCGTCGGGCGTTATAAGCTGAATCAGCGCTTGGGCTTGGACGCAACCATTTCGCGCAAGGTGCGGACGATCACCAAGGGCGATATTGTCAAGCTGGTCGAGCGCATGATTAATATCAACAACGGCGTGATTGGGCCGGATGACATCGATCATTTGGGCAATCGCCGCGTGAAGACCGTTGGCGAACTCATTATGAATAAACTGCGGATTGGTCTGCGCCGGACGGAACGTGTCGTCAAAGAGCGTATGTCTATTCGTGAAACTGACCATTTGACTCCGGTCAACTTGGTCAATATCCGTCCCGTGGTGGCTTCTATCCGTGAATTCTTCGGCTCTTCGCAGCTTTCGCAGTTCATGGAGCAAACCAATCCATTGGCAGAACTGACCCACAAGCGCACCCTCTCCGCGCTTGGTCCTGGTGGTTTGCGGCGTGAACGCGCTGGTTTCGATGTCCGTGACGTGCATCACAGCCATTACGGGCGTATTTGCCCGATTGAAACGCCGGAAGGCCCGAATATCGGTTTGATTGGTCGTCTGGCGAGTTATGCCCGTGTGAATGAATACGGATTCATTGAGACTCCATATCGTAAAGTGATTAAGTTCCTCGCGCCGACGGATGAAGCCATTCTTGGGCGTATGGTGCGTGAGGACATCGAAGACGAAAAAGGCAATGTGATTGCCGAGGAAAACACGGTTGTTGATGCAACCGTCGCCGCAAAACTGGTCAAGGCAGGCATTGATAAAGTGGCGATTGTGCCGTTTGTCACGCCGGAAATACTTTACCTTTCGGCGGATGCTGAAGATAACTACGTCATCGCGCAAGCGAATGCTGGGCTGGATGACAAACTCCAATTCATCAGTAATCGTATTTCGTCCCGTTATAACCAGAAATTCTTGGTTGTTCCGGCGCAGCGTGTTGATTATATGGATATTGCCCCGCGTCAGATCGTGGGCATCAGCGCCGCGCTCATTCCGTTCTTGGAGCATGATGACGCGAACCGTGCTTTGATGGGGTCGAACATGCAGCGTCAAGCTGTGCCGCTGCTGCGCCCTGATGTCCCGATTGTCAGCACGGGGATGGAAAGCCAAGCCGCGTATGACAGTGGTCAGGTGCTTGTTTCGGATGTCTCCGGTGAAGTGACCAGCGTACAAGGCGAGCGTATTATCGTCCGGTTGGATAATGGCGACGATCATATTTATCGTTTGCGGAAGTTTAATCGTTCTAATCAATCGACCTGTATCGATCAGCGTCCAGTTGTACGTAAAGGTGAACGCATCGAAAAAGGGCAGGTCATTGCCGATAGCTCATCGACGCATTATGGACATCTGGCTTTAGGGCATGATGTGTTGGCGGCGTTCCTCTCTTGGGACGGTGGCAATTATGAAGATGCGCTGCTCATCAGTGAGGATATGCTGCGGAATGATAAATTCACCAGCATCCATATTGAAAAACATGAAGTTGAAGCGCGTGATACCAAGTTGGGGCCAGAGGAAATCACCTATGACATCCCCAACGTTGGTGAAGATGCGCTAAAGGATTTGGATGAATTCGGCATCGTCCGTGTTGGTGCGGAAGTTGGACCGAATGATATTCTGGTCGGCAAGATTACACCCAAGGGCGAAAAAGAACTCAGCCCAGAGGAAAAACTGCTCCGCGCCATTTTCGGTGAGCAAGCGCGTGAAGTGAAAGACTCCTCGCTGCGTCTGCCGCATGGTGAACGTGGCAAGATCGTCGATGTAAAGACCTTTACTCGCGAGGAACATCGCGATCTACCCGCCGGGGTGGAAAAAATGGTGCGTGTCGGTATCGCACAGCGCCGTAAGATGACCGTCGGCGATAAGATGGCAGGTCGGCATGGGAACAAGGGTGTTATTTCCAAAATCGTACCGATTGAGGATATGCCCTATCTGGAAGATGGTCGCCCGATTGAAATCATCCTGAACCCACTCGGTGTTCCGGGTCGTATGAATATCGGTCAGGTGCTGGAACTGCATCTCGGATGGGCGGCAGATCGGCTCGGTTTCCGTGCGATTACGCCCGTGTTCGACGGCGCTAAGGAAATCGAGATTCAAGCCGAACTGGGTCGCGCCTGGATGATTGATCTCGCTTGGGCGGAGATTACAGAGCGTGCATGGGAGTGGATTAAAGAATACGAATACAACCCGGATGATTTTGAAGACGATGAAGAAGTTCGCCGCCTGTATATTGATGCTTGGCTGCGGGAAAATTCGGCTTACAACCCCGATTTGCTCAACACCGATCAAAATTATGCCCGTCGCGCAGTTTTGGCGGAGTGGTTGCGGGAAAAAGGCTATAACCCGGATGAAGTGCTGTTGTTCGATAACACCGGCTTGACCCTGCTGGAACGCCGTACCCGTGATGAAGCGGCGGCCTTGGCTCTGCTCCGGTTGTGGATTAAGCAGTATTCGCCAGCGATGGTCATTCCGGAAGGCATTGAACTTAAGGAATTGACCAAATTAGCAGATCGCGTGATGTTCGAGACGGGCGTGCCGCTGCCGATTTATGGCAAGCAGATGCTCTACGACGGACGCACAGGCGAGGT
>DAOTTO010000126.1:0-2134 GCA_034437895.1 Anaerolineae bacterium
GCTGCCAGATGGCTGCATGTGTAGTTCACGGGGGTGCTAATCAGGTATTCGATATATTCTCGTTTGGTTATCATTCCTCTACAATACCAGCAAATGTCCTCTCAAGCGAAAGTCCTATATTTAATTCTAGTGAAAAGACGATACACTTCCTAACGCGCCAACCAAAGTAGCCCAACCAAGCTAATTCCTAAGCCAAGCAGCGCCCACTTGCGCCATGCCGGAGTTTCACCCGTCGCGGGCAGTTGACGGATGGGCAGTCCAGTGGTCGTCAGGGTGCCGCTGTAATTGGCAGCCGAGAGCGAAACGGTGTTGGCGGCATTGGTCACACGCTGCGCTGTTGTGAAGATACTGATTTGCGTCGTCTGCCCCGGCGCTAGGGTCGGCAGTGTGATTGTCACGGTCTGTCCGCTCACCGTCGATGATCCATCCGGCACCACCACGCGATTGATGCTGTAATCACCCGGCACGACATCCACAATCGTCACATTCGTCCCTGCCGCAGTTCCCGTATTGCCGACGGTAATCACCCACTCGACCAAACTCCCGCGCACGAAACCCGCTTTCAACAGCGACGGTTGAAAACCAGAGTTGATCGGCGTGGCAGTGGGCGCGGGGCGCGGACGCTCACGGATGACCGCCAAGGTGCGCGTCCCGCCTGCGCCGGAAAGCACACGCCGTGCCGGGCCGATGAAGGCCATTTCCAGCGCGAGATTCTCCACAGGCTCATCAATGCCGTCGTTGATCGCCGTTACAGAAAAAGAGGCTGTGGTCGCGCCTGCCGGAATAATCAGCGAATACACGCGATCAAGGCCGTTGACCGTGTAATCCAGCCCGACAGTTGCCGTCCCCGTGATTTTGAAGAACACCTGAATCGGCCCCGGCGCAGGAAAAGTGAGCGTGATGTTGACGGTTGATGTCCCCGGCGGGTCTTCGACAAAATCCAGTACATCAAAATTAAAGTCGAGATAAGGCAAATCGACATTGAGTTCATACGAACCATTATCGCACTGCACGATGCCGTCACTGTTGCCATCCCAATCACGCGGAACCCCGCGCTGATCGGTGGGGGGCGGCGGACAAGCGGGGACAGGTACGCCGTCGATGCTGTTACTCGCGCCTGTTCCGGGCGAATGGGTAAAAGTCGCGCCGCCGTTGTCGGCTAATCCGCCGAGTGTTCCGGTCAACAAGGCCGCGCCGGGGCAGCTTCCATCCGAATCGAGATTATTCGCGCCACCGCCTGTATTGAGACAATCGCCGCCTGTGTTATTGGCGATGATGCTGTTGGTGATGCTGCCTGCGCCACTAAAACCAATCCCTGTATTGCCGATAAGGGTACTGGAAATGACGTTGGCATTTAAAATAATGATGGCGACCCCGGTATTGCCCGAAAATGTGCTGTTGGTGATTGTTCCGGGCCCTGACCATGCGCCGCCGAAAGGTGCCGCGTTTCCATTGAAGGTCGAATTGGAGACAACTGCCGGCGTAGGCAGACCGACGGAAGATACCGCACCGCCGATGCTCTGGGCAGTATTGTTACTCAAAGTGCTGTCGCTGATGACGAGGACACCGCCGTCAAGAATCGCGCCGCCTTGCCCCAACGGAGCACTGTTGTTATTCAGTATGCTGCCAACAATCGTCAAGCGGGATGTGCCGAGGTTATTAAACACGCCGCCGCCCGCCGTCCCTGCTGCGTTGGCAAGATTGTTCGAAATCACGCTGTTTGTGATGACCGTCGTATTGTTATTGGCAATCCCCCCACCGTTGACTATAGCGGTATTGCCTGTAATTGTGCTGCCCGTTACATTAAGCGTGCCATCATTGTAAATACCGCCGCCTGCGTTGGAAGTGCCGCCAGTGATTGTGACGTTATTAAGCGTCAGCGTTCCTGCCGCCGCGACATGAAAAATGCGGAAGGTATTATTCCCGCTGATGGTATAACTGCCGCCTTCGATGGTGATCGGCGTGGTGATACTCGGCAATCCATTGCTGCCATCGGTGACGTTGTTGATGGCAGACAGCGTGATGTCGCCCGTGAGCGAGATCACATCCGGGTCAGCGGCGGTGTTGGCGAGATTGATAAAATTGATGAGTGTGGCAGCATCCGAGGCAGGGAAGACGGCGGCAAAGGTGGAAC
>DAOTTO010000127.1:0-3501 GCA_034437895.1 Anaerolineae bacterium
GTGCGCGGGTATCCCATATCACGGGAAACAGCCGTCCGGTGAAACTGTTGATAATCCATTCTTCGGCTTCGGCATAAACTGTGCCGTTTTCGGGAAGCTGAGCATCAATAACGCGCCCCATCCGCAAACCTACGCCAAGCGGGAGATTAAGCAGCTCCGTTCTGCCCGGAGTTGCTGCGGTTTCCTGGGCGAAGCGCGTGCTGTTGACGCTCATCAGCAGCGCGAAAGGGATGAATAGAATCGCCAACGCCCAACCTTGAACATTTTCTGTAGGGACGACTCGCCGAGTCGCCCCTACTAGGCTACTCAGAACGATATTCGCGCCCCACGCCGCCAGCACATAGCCCGCCGGTAAGCCGAGCAGTTGATAAAACGGATGCACTGGATTACCTGTATACGTCATCGCCAGTACAGGCAAAAAGAACCAGACCAGCAGAATAATCGCCCCATCACGGGAGAAACGAGAAAAGGGAGAAGAGTCAACGCAAAGGCGCAAAGGACGCAAAGAGACGCAAAGATTTTTTTTCAATTTTCTTTGCGTAACCTTGCGATCTCCGCGTCTTTGCGTTAAAAAAATTTGCACTCCTGCCGCGACAATCCCTATAACGATGAAAGCCGAAATGACCTGATGCGCGATTAGGCTGAAGGTTCGGCGAATGGAATAATCCTGAATTGGCGCATCAATCCCGCGCACGACTTCATAATCGCCGTCGGAGACTAAGCGCACCGCCGCTAACAGCGCTTCCGGCTTGATCGTCGATTCGGTGGAGGAAAAATTCTCGATACGCGCCTGCACCGTGTCCCATTGGCTGAGGAGTCCCGCGCTATAAAGTGCCGTCATCAAGGCGAAAACCGCCCCGCCGATAATGATGCCCCGAATCGGCACACGCCGCCGGAAAATCACCAGCAAAATCCCGATGGGCGCGAGGATAAAATACGCCAGCAGGTAAGTGTGCGCCAGCATCGCTGCCATCAAGAGCGCGAGTGCGGTGCGCTTAATCGGACGACGCGCCGTTCCCATCAGCACAGGCCAGATCAGCCACGCCACCGCGCAGGTAAAAAAAGGTAGAAGTCCCTGTACCCATGTCGCACGACTGTATTCGATCACCCAGGGATTAACCGCCATCAGCGCCGCCGCCAATAAAGCCGGACGCACGCCGATCAACGTCCGCGCTGCCCGATAACAACACCAGACCCCCAGCGTATTTAGTCCAATCACGAGCAAATATGCGCCCAACGGGGAGCGAGTGAGCGCCACAAACGGAATCATCAGATAGCCCGTCAGCGGCGGATTGGCGAACAGCACCGAAGTCCCTTGCCCTGCCAGCGGAAAAATGCCGCGATCAATCGTCTGCATCGCCTGCCAGATAGGATAGGCATAATCGGTATTGTGTTCGATCTGGAGCAAATAACGAAAGCGCAAAATCAGCGCTACCGCCAGAATCGTCCATAAAATGAATTGTTCGGTAGAGAGAATTTTTCGAGAGGTACTATTCATCAGGCTGTACAGGTTGATTGCTGACCAAATTAAGAGCCATCAGCATAACGCCTGATGCGCGACAATCAACCCTCGAATTGTGCGCTAAAAAAAGTGACCTTGCCCAATGTTTTAAAAGCAGAAGATAAGACCCAAAGACGCAGAATGTAGATGAGCAAAAGAAAATGCAAAACTGAATCGCAAAGACGCAAAGGACGCAAAGAATTTAAGTTCAGAATCTTGGTGTTCTTGGTGACTTGGTGGTTAAAATTTCAGAGGCCATGCGAAAGGGGCAGTTCAGCACCACCCCGAAGTTAACTTGTTTGAGGATTAGTCGGCGGCTGATGAAGTGACAGCGGCTTTCGGTTGGGGTTTTTCTGCTTGCGGTTTTTCTGAAGACGATTCAGATTTAGAATCAGACTTTGACTGTGTTTCCGACTTGCCTTCGGCTTTCGGCTGAGAATCAGATTTCGCGCCGTCGCCGCCGTTCTCGCTGCTGCTTTTGGCTTCGGTTTTATGTCCGTTGACGTTGAGGCTGGTCTTGGACGCACTTTTGCTGTCGTTGACGTAGAAGCCAGAGCCTTTGAAAATGACACCGGTACTTTGCACCAAACGGACGACTTTCTGCCCCGTTTCAGGGTCAATCGCCAGCGGCTCATCGCTAAATTTTTGTTTGAAGTCAAACGTTGTGCCGTCTTCACGGCGATATAAATAAACAGGCATTGTGTAACCACCACCTCATAGGTTCGCGCCGCAGTCCGCGACCTAAGTCCGCGCAGCGCCGTTTTATATCAATTCTTTAAATAGACGACATGAATTAGTGGGATTGTACTCACCCACCATGAGATGATACACCATGCTCTATTATAATTTCGATAGAGAAATTAATTTTTGATGAATCTTGCCGCGCACTACCATCCCAAGCGGATTGCATTGACGAAACCTGTGACGTTCAACGACGGTGTTTCAGTCTATAATCAAAGCAAAAGTTATTTCTATCGGTTTATGGAAAGGGGATGGCGAGGGAATCAATCTTCGCCTTAACGCATAAAGATGAATATTCTGATTATTGGCGGGACGCGCAACATTGGTTATTTTTTGGTTCAGCGGCTTATCGCGGCAGGGCATCGGCTGACGCTGCTGAATCGTGGGATTTCTAAGGATGATTTGCCAGACGATATTCCACGTTTGCGCTGTGACCGCACCGATACCGCCCAACTCAAACGGGCGCTGGCGGGGCGAAACTTCGATGTCGTGATCGACATGGTGCTGTATAAGGGTCAAGAAGCCGAAGATATTGTCCAGATTCTCAAAGGCCATACCGGGCATTTCATCGCCATGAGTACGGGGCAAGTGTATCTGGTGCGCGAGGGACTCCCGCGCCCGTTCCACGAGGTCGATTATGAAGGCGCACTGATAACGATGCCCGAACCGAATACTTATGATTATGAAGAATGGCTTTATGGCAGCGAAAAACGCCAAGCCGAAGATATTTTACAGAAAGCCTATCAGGATCACCAATTCCCCTATACCGTCCTACGCTTTCCGATGGTCAACAGCCCGCGTGACAGCTTTAATCGGCTGTATGGGTATATCTTACGCATTAAAGACGGCGGCCCCATCTTGATCCCCGAAACGCCTGATTATCCCTTGCGCCATATTTATGCTAAAGATGTCGTCGAGGCGATTGTAAAATTGGTCGAGCGCGGCTCATCGGCTACTCGCGCCTACAACATTTCGCAAGAAGAGACGCTCTCGCTGACGGATTTTCTGACTCTGCTCGGCGACGTGATGGGAATCGCGCCCCAGATTATGCGTGTCGAGCGCAATTTGTTGGTAGCGAATGCTTTCTTGCCCGACTGCTCGCCATTTAGTGATTTGTGGATGTCGGAGTTGGATAACACGCTCAGTAAGCAGGAACTCGGCATGGTCTATACGCCGCTGCGAACCTATCTTACCGAGATCGTCGCGCATTATGAAGCACATCCGCCGCTCGCGCCTGCCAGCTATAAACGGCGGCACTC
>DAOTTO010000128.1:0-5183 GCA_034437895.1 Anaerolineae bacterium
GGACTGGCGGATTTACCCTCAGCCCTCGAACCCGTACTTTCGCCCATGCAGTCGTTCTATTTCAGCGGCGGTATAGGTCAAGCTGTTTGCAACGAAGCACCCGATCTGCTGACCATTCGCAGCCCCCAAGGTATTCATATCAACTTGACGGTGAATGGGGCAAATATCGTCGTCGGCTCACAGATTACCCTTCAGCAACTCTCCGAGACCGAAATGTCGCTGACGACGGATGAGGGTCAGGTCTTCGCCATCGACCCTGATGCAAATCCCTCGCCCCAGCAAATTCAGGAATTTATGCAAATGCTGGATTCCGGTGAGCAGCCAGACATCAACGGTGATGAATTTACCGCGATGGATGGCGCGATTGAAGGCTTTGTCGCCCCCGGTGGCAAGAGTCTCATTGGGCAGATTGGGGAAGATAACGAGATTACCAATTGGGAACAACCCGACGACTCGGACGAAGATCAACAAACGACGGGGGATCTTTCGACCTTGTTGCAAGATGCACTCGGTGGGGATAAGGGCGAAGAAGTGGTTTTTACACCCACACCAACCCAGCCCACGACATCAGGCGGCGGCACAGGCGTAAACCCAACGCCTATCCCAACAGCAGAGGCGACGGAAGTCACTCAGCCGATTAATCCGAACATCATCACTAATCCACAAACACAGCCGAGCGGCGGCACCACAGTACCCACCGGCCCCACGTTTATCGCGTATTGGGCGGGCTGCACTGGCTTGTATTCCGGCGCACTCGGCTTTGCGAATACACCACCCGGCACAACCAGCGTGACGATTACTTGGAGCGAAAGCGGCGGTGCGGCCACCCCCGGCGCACCGACCAACGTCACCGTCCCACCCGACCCAGGCGTATTCAACTACATTACCTTTGGCCCTTCAACGTTATTTAGTGCTGTCGTCACAGCCAATCCTTCGGGGACTTCCTACAGTGTAGCTGGATCACAAAGCTGCTAAACAGTTCCATCCGCAACAATTCAAGAGGCGTACCAATGTGTGCGCCTCTTTTGATTCAACCTCAGCGCAGTTAGCGATTATGCCAAGCATCTAGTGCGGGATTCTCATCTTCCAGCATAAGTTTTTTTAAGTAGTTGGGATTAGCGACTTGAAGCTGTTCAATCGTCGTGGATTTAAGATGCGAGAGCAGCAAGTCCGAAGATTCATCATAGCCTCCAGCGCGGATTTGAGTGCATAACGCGGCATTACGCTCTGCTAATGCCAAGCGGATTTCCCCATCGCTCGAAGGGAGATGAACGTCCCTATTTTCAATGCTATTCAAGCGTGTCCACTCCGCTCGAATATGATCGCCGTCCATTTGGTGTTCGCGTTCCGCAATTTTGAGGACGTTAATGGCAACGAGCGTCTGAAAATAGAGCTTGCGATCTTCGCGCACAGCAGGAATCACGGCGCTTTCCAAATGCAGCCGTACTGCATCAATCAATTCTTGGAGAGTCGGCCTGTCATACATCGTTTTTATCTAATTCCCAAAATAAGCACTGGAATATCAATATTCGATACGCCACGCTGCTCTAAATCCCAAACAAATTGTTCAAAATAAGAAACACCCGTAGACATCTCAACCGCAAATTCTTTCACCGGGACAATTTCTATTCCAGCATTGATAAATTCACGCTTATGAAAAATCGTCATTTTTGCACAGACGTTATAGACCATGAAGGCATATTTGCCGAATTGAACCTCAACCCCCAACTTATTTTTAATGAAATCCATTTCACGGTAAGCGCCACGACTCTCACGCTTAGGCTGGTAGTTCGGAACATAAAATTCAGTTTTGTAATCGCATAATATTCGATTGTGTGTCTCCCAACCCTGTTCGGCAAATGCTTTTTTGAAAGCTGTATTGAGCGTTCTTGGGTTGTAGAGTACTTTCTGGAGCATCGTTTTTTCCGCGCTCACTTTTGTTTTGTGAAGAGAAGAATCCACCGCTTTGACTGCTTGCTCAACTTCTGGAAGAAGTGCAGCATAATTCTGCTCGATATATTCTTTGCCCTGATTAAATGAATAAATACCAACAATTTCCACTACTCATCACTCCATTCTTCAGGAATCTGGGCAACTTTCTCACGTCCTGTAGGAACATGAACCGTTTTTCCTATTGGCCTGATTTTAAGACTGCCTTGATAAAAAGCCTCGATTCTATCTTTAGCAATCTGAATATAATCACTTTCTCGGTCACAACCCATCGCTTTCCGATTATGACGCAATGCTGCAATTAGCGCTGATCCCACACCACAATAAGGATCTAAAACCCAATCGTCCTCATCAGTAAAAGCAAGTACACAGCGTTCAACCAACTCAATTGGATACTGGCAAGGATGATCGGTTTTTTCTGGATGGTTAGATTTGACGTTCGGAATATCCCATAACTCAGCATCCCATTCTTGAGCAACAAATTCCCACATATCAGAGGGATTTTTACCAAGTGGATTGCCGGAAGGTTTACCTTTGTTCTCGCCTTTATAGTGACGTTTACCGGGATATTTCGAGGGTACTCGTATAGAGTCTAGGTTAAATTTGTAGTCATCACTTTTTGTAAACCAGAGCAGTGTTTCATAGCGACCTGATAAACGTTTAGACGCATGAAGCCCATGCCCAAAGTGCCAAATAATCCGGTTGCGTAGTTTTAAGCCATGATCTTTGAAGATGTCATAATAGTAAATATCTAAGGGATAAATTTCACCATCTTGTACAAAGTTCCCTACTTGCCAGCACAAACTCCCTTGATTATTTAAGACTCTCACCAGTTCATGGATAACCATTTCTTGCTGTTTTAGATAGCGTTGTAAGCTGGTGCGTGTCTCGTACTCTTTGCCTACATTATAGGGAGGCGATGTCACAATAAGATTCGCGCTTCCCGAAGGCAGCGTTTGCAAAAAATCCTTTGTATCGCCTGTATGCAAGACAATATCTTTATTCCCCCCAAATCCATCAGAAATTTCGGGTATAGGGAAAAGCGGTAGTAAAGGTGTGTTCACGATTTTAAATGCCTACTTTCTCGATTAAACGCAAGGCTTCTAGCTGCATTTCGGCGGAGCGGCGGCCTAAGCTGGCAAGCTCGACACTCGGATCGCGCCCGGAAAGATGGCGCTCGGCTTGCGCCATACAGATCACGCCCCAGCGAATATTGCCCATAATTTCCCACCAATCCACAACGCTGCGATCTACCTTGCGTCCACTATAGCCCTCGTAAGCCAGAATAAAACGCTCACGCTGGCAAAGTCCGCCCACATGCTGCTGATCGTTCCCAAAGCGCCAATCGCGCATACACAAATAGCCGATTTCTTCCTGCGGATCGCCGATGTGACTGAATTCCCAATCAATCACGGCGGCTAATCCGTTTTGATCGACCAGCAAATTACCGATTCGGAAATCCCCATGCACAAAGGTGAGGGGTGATTCCAGCGGGATATGTCGTTCCGCCCAACGTAGGGTAAATTCAAATGCAGGCGATTTAATGCCTAAGCTATCCAGAACTTCATACGTACTGGTCATAGCTTCCTGATGAGGCGAAAAGCCGTGTCGTGCGCGTGGGAGAAAATCTAAATGATAAACAGGGTTCATCCGATGAATAATCGCCAATTGTTCCGCCATCTGCTCCGGCAGCACCTCCCGCGCATCAGCCAACCCCGGCTCTTGGATGACTTTGCGCCCGATGGAGACACCCTCGACATAATCCATCAGAAAAAACGGCAGTCCCAAAACAGCAGGGTCTTCACACAACCAGCGCATCCGAGCAACTTTGACACCGCTTTTATAGGCAGCATCCATCAAATGAAATTCCTGAGCGCGAGTCAACGCTGAGTCGCTCATCTGCGTCGGAAAATCTTTGCGGAGGACGAGTTTCTGTCTTTCGCCGTTAAGCGTGACAGTCAGCGCCCAGCTATCGCGTGATGCACCGCCAGCCAATGGTGTCGCGCTCTCGATTACGACAGATGCACCGGAAACGTGCGCTAAATACTCGGTCAGTTGATGATGAAAATCTTCTATTGAATTAACGATCATTTTTAAACCAAAAATATGTCTGTTATTCTTTGTAATGTAAGGGCAAATCCGGTGATTCACCCCTACGGAAAAATGGTCAATCAGGCGGGTGCGCTCATATCCATTACAGCCGCCCGCATCCGTTCCAGCGCTTCCGTCAGCATCGGACGGGGACAGCCAAAGTTCAGCCGGACGAATCCGTCACCCGCCGTCCCGAAAACGCCGCCTGCATTCAATGCGACCTTTGCATTTTTGAGGAAAAAAGGTTCAATCCAGCCGCCAAAAACTTTTTCTTCTAACTGCGGTAGTGAACGTCCATCCATCCATGCCAAATACGTCCCCTGCGGTGATGTAATCGGCAGATTAGGCAGATAGTCACGCACAAAATCGGAGAGGTAATCACGGTTTGCCTTCAAATAGATCCGCAGTTCTTCCAGCCATGCGTCGCCGTGCTGATAGGCGGCAAGTGCGGCGGTTAACCCCAGAACATTCACGAAAGGTATCATGAATCCGCGTGCCTTGTTGAAGCGCTGGCGCAGATCCGCATCCTGAATAATCGCAAACGAGCAGCCCAAACCGGGGATATTAAATGTTTTGCTCGGTGCCATCAGCGTGACCGTCTTCGCGGCGACCTCCGGCGAAAGTGACGCGATAGGAACATGACGTGCGCCCTCATCAATGAGCAGATCGCAGTGAATCTCGTCTGAGACGATGATGACATCATGCTTCAGACAAATTTCCGCCATGCGGGTGAGTTCATTCCGCGTCCATACCCGCCCGATTGGATTATGCGGGCTGCACAAAGCAAAAACTTTGGTGTGTTCGTTAATCGCCGCCTCAAAGGTATCAAAATCGATTTCATAATGAAGCTGGCTGTCGTTCTGAGTAAGCACTAAATCCACAGGATTAGCCGTCTGCCCGTGATCGGGGGGAATCATCAGAAAAGGCGGATAGACTGGCGTTTGCATCAACACATTATCACCTGCCGCGCCATACGCCCGTACCGCCACATTCAGCGCCGCGACCACACCGGGGATAAATACAATGTCTTCCGGCTTGATCTCCCATTGATAGAGCCGCGCCATACGATCAACTAAGGTCTGGCGTAGGATGTCGGATTCTTTGGGATAACCAAATACACCGTGCGCCACCCGTTCTTGAAT
>DAOTTO010000129.1:0-3671 GCA_034437895.1 Anaerolineae bacterium
CTACTCAGCCCTCATTGCTCATCACTCAGCACTTAGGAAAGATGCGGTTGCAATTTGCTGACGATCTTCTCTTTAGGCTGATAGCCTGTGATACGGACAACCGGCTCCCCTGCCTTGAACAGAATCAAGGTCGGGATGCCCATGATGCCGTAACGCATCAAGACTTCCTGATGAGCATCAGCATCCAGCTTACCAACGGTAATTTTGCCTTCATACTCGCCTGCGATTTCATCCACAATCGGCGCGATCATCTTACAAGGGCCGCACCAAGATGCCCAAAAGTCAACTAAAACCGGGGTCTCAGAATTCAACACTTCCGTCTGGAAGTTAGTTTCTGTTACTTCAAACGTTCTATCACTCATCGAATATAACTCCTTAAACAGATGCAGATCAAGCTGCTTATGTTACTCTGATGCTACCAGCGTATCATAACTTACCAAAAATGGGCATCCAGTTTGTAGGGGTGTTTTGGAACATTGGTGCATGATGAACCCCCTTTGACGGGGTATTCATGGCATGGTAAGATGCAATATCGTTTTGTTTTCCCAAATGCAATAGATCAGGCGTATCCACTCGCTCAGACCCAATAAAATAAATTTCTATGGAAGATCATTTACCTGAACTTACGCGCCGACAAGAAGAAATTCTCACGCTGGTCATCCGGGCTTATACCAATAAAAGAGAACCCGTCAGTTCGCAGCGATTGGTGGATACGGCGAATCTCGGCTTGAGTTCCGCGACGATTCGCAATGAAATGTCGGTGTTGGAAGAACTCGGTTATATTGCCGCGCCGCATAGTTCTGCCGGACGCATCCCGACGGAAAATGGCTATCGGTATTTCGTCCGCCGCTTAATTACCGATGGTGAACTTAGCCAACCCGAACAAAAGCATATCGCCGAAAAGTTCCATACGCTGCCGATGGCAACCGAACAGTGGATGCGCTTCGCGGCCACGGTGCTGGCACGTACCGCACAGACGGCTTCGATTGTGACCGCGCCCATCGCGGAAACCAGCCGGTTTAAACATCTGGAATTAATCGGCATTCAGGGGCGGTTGGTACTCATGGTCTTGGTGCTGCAAGGCGGCGTAGTGCATCAACGGATGTTAAACCTCGCCGAACCTGTGCCACAAGCGAAACTTGCCGAAGCTGCGGCCCGGATTAATACGCTGTGTGTGGATTTATTCTCTAATCAAATACGGATGAAGAGTGTTCAACTGTCGCTGCTGGAGCGCGAAGTTACAGAATTGGCGGCGGAACTCATGGAACATGCCGATGATAATCAGGTGCGGTTCATCTACCGTGATGGGCTAAGCGATGTCATCGGCGAATTTGCTGATGGGGAAGGCACACAGCAAGCCGTGCGTGTTTTCGAGGAACGGGCTTTTTTGGATATGATCCTCGCGGATTTTTTGAATCCCATGATGGATGGTGTGAAAGTCATCGTCGCGGGAGAAGGCCGCATGGATGAGATCAGCCAATTGAGTATGGTCTTAAGCCGCTATGGAATCCCAGGCCAGATCAGCGGCGCATTAGGTGTGATTGGGCCAACCCATATCAATTATGGACGTGCCATTAGTACGGTGCGTTATGTTTCTAGCGTCATGACGAACATGCTGGTCGGGCTGTATGGGAACGAAGGCGAAGAAACACTATCTCCGAAAAATGAGGCCACAGACAAGTAGCGTGGCATTGTACCTCGAAAACCTTTAATTGCAGAATCTATAGGCTTTGTTAACGTGATTCTATTGTGGTTTGGATAAACTACGACGATCATTATAAGCGGATTTATCATAGGGAGTACTAAAAGGTGAGCAAAGAGGAAACTGTGCCGGTTACAGAAGGTGTGCAAGCGCCTGATGACGTGACCGCTTCCGAACAATCTCCGCCAACACAAAATGAAGCAGAACCGCAGCCTGTCGACATAACAAGCCAGGAGATTCAGGCGTTGAGAAATGAAGTAGAAAAAAATCTGCAAGGTTGGCAGCGTACATTGGCGGATTTTCAAAATTACAAACGCCGCGTTGAGCGCGAACAAAAAGACATGCACCAGAAAACAACATTAGATACGCTGGTGAAGGTGCTGCCGATGTTTGATGATTTTGAACGTGCTTTAGCTAACGTCCCGCCGGAATTGCAAGGCAACCCTTGGATGAATGGGGTGAGTTTAATTCTGAATAAATTTCAGAAACTGCTGGATGAAGCGGATGTGATCGTCATTGATCCTGTTGGGGAGTCGTTTGATCCGAGCCAGCATGAAGCCGTCGGACGCGATGAAGAGTCTGATCTGCCAAGCGGCACGGTAACAGCGACCCTGCAAAAAGGGTATTTATCTGGCGAGCGTGTGCTGCGTCCGGCGCTGGTTAAGGTGGCAGGATAAGATTTTACGCCGTCAGATCGGCAAACACTTTGTAAAAGCCAATAGCTAATGGCTAATCGCCGTTATTTAGGAGATAAAACGAACATGGGTAGAATTATTGGTATCGATTTGGGGACGACCAATTCCGTCGTTGCCGTGATGGAAGGCGGCGAACCCGTCGTGATTCCATCGTCCGAAGGAGGACGTTTAATCCCGTCTGTGGTTGCGCTTGGAAAAGATAATAACCGTCTGGTTGGCAAGGTTGCCCGCAACCAAGCGGTAGTCAACCCGGAAAATACAATTTTTTCCGTCAAGCGGTTTATGGGACGTAAGTTTAATGATCCATTGGTGCAGCAGACGATTAACATCGTGCCATATAAAGTTGCCGCCGCCCCCAATGGCGATGCCCGCGTAGTGATGGGTGATAAAGAATACAGCCCGCCAGAAGTCTCGGCGATGATCTTGCAGAAGATTAAAGCGGATGCAGAAGCGTATTTGGGTGAGACGGTAGACCGTGCCGTGATTACGGTTCCGGCCTATTTTAATGACTCGCAGCGTAATGCTACTAAAGACGCGGGGCGTATCGCCGGGCTTGAAGTGCTGCGTATCATCAACGAACCGACTGCATCCAGTTTGGCTTATGGCTTGGGTGAGAAAAGCAAGAATGAGATCATCGCCGTTTACGATCTCGGTGGTGGTACATTTGATATTTCCATCCTCGAAGTCGGCGATGGCGTGTTTGAAGTTCGCAGCACCAACGGCGATACCTACTTGGGCGGCGATAACTTCGATGAACGCATCATCGGTTGGTTGGCGGATGAATTTAAGAAAGAAAACGGCATTGATTTGCGGAAAGATCGCCAAGCCCTCCAGCGCTTAAAAGAAGCGGCTGAAAAGGCCAAGATCGAGCTTTCCAGCACCGTCAGCACCGAGATTCAACTGCCCTTTATTACGGCGGATGCCAGCGGCCCGAAGCATTTGAACGTTACATTAACCCGCGCTAAGCTGGAAAGCCTTGTTGGGGATTTGATCCAGCGCTCGATTGATCCCTGCCGCAGCGCCTTAAAGGATGCTGGCCTTGAAGCGAAAGACATCAATACCGTCATACTCGTCGGTGGTATGACCCGTATGCCGTCCGTTCAAGAGGCGGTTGAGAAGTTCTTCGGCAAAGCACCCAATCGCAGCGTTAATCCTGATGAAGTTGTGGCGTTGGGCGCGGCGATTCAAGCGGGTGTGCTGGCGGGTGATGTCAAGGATATTCTGCTGCTGGATGTGACCCCACTTAGCTTGGGTGTGGAGACATTGGGCGGCGT
>DAOTTO010000130.1:0-4154 GCA_034437895.1 Anaerolineae bacterium
TGCCAGCACCGCAATCAGCGGCAGGCTTTGCCGCCAGAAAGCAGGACGGCGAAAGCCCTGCCACAGATTATCGACCCCGTATGCGGCAACTGGGATCATGGCAGCGACGATAGGAGCGCGGATACGTGCCTCGATCCAGATGAGCATCGTCATGACAAACATACCGCCGCATATCACCAGAAACGGGAGAAGGATTGCTCGTTTTTCCCGCCACAGTGCCACAATCCCAAATACCGTCAGCACAATCAATACACGAAAATCCAACAGGTTGAAGCGCAGTGCAGGCGAAACATTTTCACCCGCAATCATGTAATTGAGGTTATTGCCAGGTTCGGTGGCAGAAAAGAAGAGTCCGACTTTCCGAAGCCCCAGTTCAACAAATCGAAGGGGTTCAAGCTGTATGTCGAGCGCGAGAAAATGATAATAATCAAAGCCGGTTGTGAAATCAGCACGGGAACCAAAATATATGCCATTTGCATCCCGGTTGAAGCCTCGATAAATCTCGGTTGATCCGACAGGCGTAATCAGGTAATCTGCCCCACCTTGACGATTGTGGAGTGCGACGGGAGCAATGAACGCAATCACCACCAGCACGGTCAGCGCAAACGGGAGCAACGAGCGCTTCTGTTGAAAACCTACGATGACCAACCATGCGGTCAGCGCGAAGGCAGCCACCGCGATTTCCAGACGTGTGATAGCACCAAAACCGATGACAAAGCCCAGCAGAAGCGTGCCAATCCAGCGGCGCGGCATTCGATACATCCACAGAGCACCAAATAGAGCGATTGTCAGCAATATAATCGCTTGGGATGTGATGACGAGGTCGGTGTCATAGAAAGCACCGACGGGATAAATGGCTAGAATCACGGTTGCGATGATGCCTATTCGCCGATTGTCGAAGGCAAGTCGTGTCACAGCATACAGCAGTCCACAGTTGATCGCTGCGAAAGCCGCCAATGCCAAGCGGATGATCACCAAGTTGGTCGAACCGATCAATGAGGTCAGTCCAATCAAGAAGTATGAAATGCCCGGCTGATAGTGAAAGGTTGGCGGAGGATATGTCCCTTCCCGAAAGCTCAATATCGTCGAGTAGTAGGTGAGCTGATCTGAGCCACCCGGCAATGGATCGAAATAGCCAGCATTATCTGGGGCGACGGCGCGATCCCAGATAATGACGAGGCGGTAGCTAAACGCCAGCGCAATGATGAGCAAGATTGTCCAAATCTCTCGTCGGTTGAAAGAGACATCCGGTGATTGAGCCATGTTCCGAAACCTCTAAACGCGCTTGAGAATTAAGGGGAGACCTAAGGCGCTTGAATAGTCAGCAGTAGCGACCAGTGATCATCTCCGTTCGCCAGCTTAAGTCTTTCTCCCGTAGCATAATTGTATAAGCCGACGGCGAAACGATAGCGTCCGGGCTGAATATCGCCCGGCAGGGTAAGACTAACCTGTTGTCCAATAATCAGTTCATCCGGGTCATCCCATAGCTGAGTCAAGCGATCCGGCTGACTAGGATTACCGTCATACTGGGTGATGAGCATCTGCTCCTCTACTTTATACAGATGGATGAACATTGAGTAATTAGCGCTTGGGGTACCCACAGCGCGCCAGTAGGGGCGAAAAGCTACAGTGTCGCCCGGGTAATATAGGGTGGAGTCCAAGTCATACCCCGTGAAAGCAATTTCGTCATTGAAGATAACAGACGCAACTTGCCGCTGCGGGGGAAACGTTCTGAATATGTAGACTCCGGGACCATAAACAGTCGATGAAGCGGCAATATGCTTTATGGGTGTCAGCGTTTGAAATAACGGTTGTGTGTCGGTATTGCTGGTAAATTCCAGATACTCGTTGTCCGTCAAGGCAACATAAGCGATGCCTAGCTGCTGGAGATCGCTTGATTGGAGCGTAGCAAAACTCGGCAAGGTATCCGTAAACCACCATGGGAACGCTTTCTTGCCGTCGTAACCACCCCAGTAGCGATTCCACGTACTCTGAATCTCACCGCGCACCAAAGCGATATTCCCATCAAGTGGCAGGTTATTGTCCGCCCACTGCCACGTAATCACGCGAGTATCGGGTAATCGGTACATATTGAAATTCAAGATTGTGCGCGGGAGCGCTTCTAGCCCGAACAACACGGTCATAACAGCCCCTACGACAACGGGGACAAATGCCTGTACGCTTTGATGCTGAGACACCAACCGTTGAAGCAATACGGTGACATGTGCAACGGCTGCACCACCAATCACACAGAACGCGATAGTCGCTGGCAGTACATGACGCACAAATGAGATGGTTATATCACGGGGATCAGTCGGCAGCCTCGCACCCAGATCAAAATATGCCGACGTGATTACCAGACAGCCGAGCGTGTACAGGAGCAGTGCGCCAATCAACCAATCGCTCGTAACGGATTGTCCTTTGACAATAAAACGATTGAGGACGGTAGCCCCGACACCTAGCACAACCAGCCCCACGAAGAAGCCAACGCCAATAGGCCAGATGGCAAATGTCAAATTGTGCAGCAGGCGCTGATAGTCAAACATCGCGGTTACAACCGTCAACATGCCTGCGCCGCGTATACTAGCGGCTTCATTATTGTTGAGGTTGACTGCGCCGTAAACAAATAACAAGTAGCCTACCGCCAGTAGAAAGATCGTGGTGTACAGCCCCACCCAGACTAGTTTTTGGCGACGAGCCGATTGAATTCCAAAATCTTGGTGCAGCATGACCACCAGTACCATGCCCCAAGGGATAAAGACATAAACTGCCGAGTATTTGAGGTAGATCGCGGCTAATCCTGTCCCCAAACTGATGAGTAACGCAGCGCTGATGCGGCGAAGATGTTGTCGGTTAAGCCAAGCAAAGACGACCAAATTGAGGGTAAGCGCACAAGTGAAATACAGTAATGGATCGGGAATAGCAAAGTTATTGTGTTCGACAACGACAGGAGATAATCCCCAAAAGAGTCCCGCAAACCATGCAGCTACAGCCTTACCTATTTGCCAACCTAGGAGCATTACAAGGCAAGTCGTTACAATCCCACTGATGGCGGCAAGCAACCGTAAAGCATATAGATAGTCGCCCAGCACGAACCAACCTCTGGAGAAGAACGTCTCGACAAGTTGTTGCACCTCCATATTGACCCAGATATATAGCGGTGGATAACCTGCTAACCACTCTGGAATGTACGCTATGTGTTCCACACCGCGCCAATCTCGCGCAAGCAATAACATGCTGGGTTCGTCAAAATGGTCGTTATAGGGAAGAAATCGTGGGAAATTGGCGAGGCGCACCACAGTGGATAGCAACACAATTACAATGAACACCAAAGCCTTGCTTAAAGGGTGAGTGCCGCCGAAACGAGTTATGATGTGTTTTCTTGAAGGCGGGGTTAAGCTAACTTGCGCCATTATTACTCCAGATTAAGCGCCCTAGACAATAAAACAATGATTCGATTGGATCAAGTTTCTCATCACAATAGTGTCTTGCGCAATATAGCCTTTAAAAACTCGGAATCCTCCTGGTTCTACCGGAATTGGTGGTTGAGGGAAGGAATGCTGAGGCACAATGGATTCAGGAGTAGAACAGGATCCATTATAGCTCAGCAGCGCACATGTAACAAGGAACTGAAGGTAGCTGCAAAACCATCGCGTCGGATTGTGCTGCCCATCGAGCAGGACGCTTATGCAGTCACAGTACAGGCGATCTAGGTCAGCGACCTTCAACCCTTCGCCACACATCGATTTGAGGCGCTGGCGCGCTTCCGCCCATTCGACAGGATCGAGTGATGCGCACGCGCGTACCGTCTCGGCGATCTCAGTAGCGCTTGGTCGTTCCGGTGCCGCGGCTTCCCGACTGTAACGGTTGACCAGGCTATCGATGTGCTGGCGTGGGGATGCAATAGGATCACGCGGCGGACGGCTGTAGGCGCTGCGGATCGTCGCCACTGCCTCGCGTTCGCTGCATCCATCAGCAACATAGCGCGGGACAAGCTGCGCCTCTGCTTCCAATTGCGAATGACCCGCGTCGCGCAGTTGGCACGCGGCTTGGAACAGCTCGGTGTTCCGGCTGCCTTCCGTCGCGCCCGATGTGAAATAGTCCTCGGTGCGTTTGGGCAGCGGGTGATGTCCGTTCCCATTGAGTGTGATCAC
>DAOTTO010000131.1:0-4452 GCA_034437895.1 Anaerolineae bacterium
CCATCAATTTTCCCCAAATAATAATGGCGACGTTCATGCCACTTGACCCACTAGTGGCATGGGCAGCGCGTTGTTTGACCCGTTGCCAAAGTTGTATGGCAGCCTCCGTTTCAGTTTGCTCAATGCCACGCCCCACCCGCAAGCGGGTCTTGGGTTCAATCGCCGTATACCGCCAGTATTCCCCTTTGTCCTCACTCGCTATTCGCTTGTCGCCTTTTTTTATGTCCTACATAGGTCAACAAACCATCGATTTGCACTTGGCTGATTTGATAAGCATCGAGCAAAATCGCTTCTATCTGCTCGGCATGTTGTGCTGCTTCTCGCAAAAAGGAAAGGATGGTATCTTCTTTGATCCCTTTAGCACGGCTAATGCTACTAATACGTGTACCTTCTGACAGCAAAGCCAGGCATTTTAAAATATCCTTTTCATCCGTTTTGCGTTGATAGAACAATGTGCCTTTGCGATCATTGAAAGCCTGTTTGCAGGTTTTACACTGAAAGCATTGACGACCCTCTCTCGTTTTACCATAGCGAATGATGGTTTTTGCTTCAATCTTCCCGTAATCTTCACACTCAGGGTTCGGACAAAAGTCCCAATCGCTGCTAATTCGCTCATTTGTCTCACGCGTCGTTTTTGAGTATTATTTTACCAATACTGTCAAGGGAGACTACCCAAGTTTGGATGTTGCAATTTTATCAATCGAGGAAAATGATGACGATCTTTGCGCTAGAGCAAGGTTGGGTCTTAGAGACAAAATCAGCCGCTTATTCGTTTGGGCTGAACAAAGCGGGCTTGCTGGCGCATACCTATTGGGGCAAAAAGCTGCCCTACCCGGAAGATTATCCTCAACCAATCGACAGCGAAGGCTGGGCATCCTTTAACGGCGCGGCGCATCTTACGCCGGAAGAATATCCGGCCTATGCAGGCACCAGTTATATTGATCCCTGCCTTAAAGCCACCTTCGCGGACGGGGTGCGCGATGTCGTGCTGCGCTTTGAATCGGCGGAAATCCGTGAAGGCAATACGCCCGAATTAGCCGTTCATCTTGCCGATGCTTATTATCCATTTAAAGTGACGCTGCATTATCGTGTTCATGCCGCCCATGACCTGATTGAACGCTGGGCGACGGTCAGCAATCACGGCGATACGCCGATTACGCTGGAGCGCGTCTGGTCGGCACAGTGGCATCTGCCAAGCGGCGATGATTATCACCTCACGCATGTCACCGGACGCTGGTTGGACGAAATGCACCTACGGCGTGAACCGTTGGGTCACGGCATTAAAATATTAGAAAGCCGCCGCCTGACCACTAGCCATCATCATAATCCTTGGTTCGCGTTAGATCACGGTCAAACGAATGAAGACACGGGCGAAGTGTGGTTCGGGATTTTGGCGTGGAGTGGCAATTGGAAGCTCTCGGCGGAAGTGACCGATTTCCAATCGACGCGGGTGAGTTTGGGTTTAAACGATTGGGATTTTGCATGGACGTTGAATCCGGGCGAGACCTTAACCACACCGCCAAGCTGCGCGGGGTATACACAGGATGGATTCGGCGGCGCAAGCCGATTACTGCACGATTACATCCGCGATACGATTTTGCCACACGGCAAGACGCTGCATAAAGTCCTGTATAACTCGTGGGAAGCGACGTTATTTGATGTCGATGAGCATTCACAAACGGAACTGGCCGAAATCGCCGCCAAGATGGGCGTTGAATTATTCGTCATGGACGACGGTTGGTTTCATGGACGCAATGATGATACATCCGGCCTAGGCGATTGGTGGCCGGACGCGGTGAAATTCCCGCACGGCTTAAGCCCCTTAATCGAGCGTGTAAATGCGCTTGGGATGGATTTTGGGCTGTGGGTTGAGCCAGAAATGGTCAACGCCAACAGCGATCTGTATCGCGCTCATTCCGACTGGGTGATTCATTTCCCCACCCGCGCCCGCATCGAAGCCCGAAATCAGATGATCCTAAATTTCGCCCGCCTTGATGTGCAGGATTACATTATTGACCATATTGATCGCCTGCTGGTCGCGCATCCGATTACGTTCATCAAATGGGACATGAATCGTAATGTGAGTGAACCCGGTTGGCAAGATAGCGGAACGGATGATGCGCGCCAGTTGTGGGTGCGTTATGTGGAAGGCTTATATCGCGTGTGGGGGACGCTGCGAGAACGTCATCCACAGGTGATCTGGCAAAGCTGTTCCGGCGGCGGCGGACGGGCGGATTTAGGTATTTTGCGTTATGCCGATCAAATTTGGGTCAGCGACAATACCGAGGCGACGGCACGTTTAGCGATTCAAGAAGGCTTTTCGCAACTCTTCCCCGCCAACACGATGGAGGCATGGGTGACGGATGCCAACGCGGAGGCATTATCGCTCGCGTTTCGCTTTCACGTCAGCATGTGCGGATCACTCGGAATCGGCGGACATCTGCTGAAATGGCGCGAGGAAGAACGCTCAGAAGCGGCGCATTGGATTGCGCTCTATAAAGAAATTCGCCCGATCATCCAATTGGGCGACCAATACCGTCTGCGCTCGCCACAGAATCATGCCTTCTCTGCTGTGCAGTATATGAGCAAAGATCGCGGCGAGGGGGTGTTATTCGCCTTCTGCACGCATCTGCCGCCGCCTGCCCAACTCCCTAAGCTATTTTTACGTGGGCTTGATTCCGCTGCACGTTATCAGATCGAAGGTTTTGGAATCCGTTCCGGCGAAGCATGGATGAGCGATGGCTTGACGATGAAATTAGGGAACTTCCAAAGCGTGGTGGCGCGAATCAAGCGCGTTTAAGGTTGAGCAGGTGCAATTAACTTACCCGTGCTACAATCAAAGATGAGCGTAATTAAGCGTAAGAACGGAAAGGAACAGCGTTATGGCTTCAGTTTTCCAACGCCTCTTGCAAATTCAATTTGCGTTTCAAGAAGAACTGCTCCGCAAAAATAATGTGGTCGGTGTCGCCATTGGGTATAAAGAATCCGGCGGGGTTCGCACCACTCAGCCCGCCGTCATTGTTCTGGTGGAACAAAAGAAACCAAACGCGGGTTTAAATGAGGAAGATAAAATTCCCGCGCAAATCAACGGTATCCCGACGGATGTGTTTGAATCCGGCCCCATCCACGCCTTGAGCAGCATTAACCCACGCGGACGCTTCCGCCCAATTATTCCGGGCGGCGTGAGCATCGGGCATTATAAAGTAACCGCCGGAACATTCGGCACGGTGGTGTTTGATCGCAAAACGGGCGAAAAGTTCATCCTCTCGAATAATCACGTCCTCGCTAACAGCAATGAAGCGCTGATTGGGGATGTCATTTTACAACCTGCCGCCACGGACGGCGGACAAAATCCGGCGGATGTGGTGGCGCGGTTGGAACGATTTATCGCGCTGAATTACATCGAAGGCGCGGTAGATCCGCCCGGCCCCACCCAACCCACACCCGGCGGCGGCGGCACAACCCCCACCCCAAGCGGCTGCGACATTACCGATATTCTGGTCAGTATCTCTAATCTGCTGGCAGGACTCGCTGGTTCAGAAAAGCGCGTAGAAGCCACCAAAACAACCGGTGCATCCGGCAGCGCCCAAGCGACCTCCACGCCTCCCGTCTCGACCATGACGGCGACGGCTTCCGCTGCCAACGTCAAAGAAAACACGGTTGATTGCGCCCTCGTGCGTCCAAATGATGCAAATATGTTCAGCCAGGAAATTAGCGGAATCGGAGTCGTCAGCGGCACGAAACCGCCAGCGATTGGAATGCGCGTCCGCAAATTCGGGCGCACGACGGGCTACACCGAAGGCAATATCACCCTGCTCAACGCGACGGTCAACGTCGGTTACAGCACCAGCAAGGGGCCGCGCACCGCCCGTTTCGTCGGTCAGGTCATCACTGAGGCGATGAGCCAAGGCGGGGATTCTGGCTCATTGATTGTGGACAAAACTGAGAATAAAGCTGTGGGATTATTGTTCGCTGGGTCGAATGCCGCGACTATTTTCACGCCCATCAACGCCGTATTGGAAGCGCTCAAGATTACGATCTAACATGAGACAATCGCGCAATATTGTAGCGACTCGCAACAATTTTTGACGGATACATCAAAAGTACTAGCCTCAGTTTTGGATAGCGCACTTTGATTAACTTTTATGATGTCCTCATCCCCCGACCCCTTCTCCATTGTATGGCGAAGGGGAGAAAAACGGTTCGCAATGGTTCTTTAAGTCCCCTCTCTACGAAGTGGGGAGGGGATTTGGGGGTGGGGATAGAATGAAAACACTGTCCGAAACTCAGGTTAAATAACACTAAATCCGGTTGTCTTTTAGGTCGGGGCATCACCTACTGTATCCCTACAAAGACAAATATGAGGTCATTGCGAGTTAAAAGTATGACAAATACGCCTAAAGAAAAGCCTGCATCAAATTCACTCGTAAAATGGTTGCTTAATGTTATTTC
>DAOTTO010000132.1:0-2131 GCA_034437895.1 Anaerolineae bacterium
TGGATAAGCGGGTTTGGAGTCGCGCTCGTGACGACATTCTGATAAACGTTATATTGTGATGAAGATTGGGGTACGGTCATGACGTTTTACCTTTTTTCTCAACTAAGAGGATAAATGCATATCGCATCCAATTATAAAAGGCATTGACCGCTGTACCCCAATCCTATGGAGCGTTTGTACCATAAAAACAGGTAGGCAACCTGAGTTTCGGACAGTGTTTTCATTCTATCCCCACCCCTAAATCCCCTCCCCACTTCTTAGAGAGGGGACTTAAAGAGCCATTGTGAACCGTTTTACTCCCCTTCGCCATGCAATGGAGAAGGGGTCGGGGGATGAGGACATCATAAAAGTTAATCAAAGTATGCTATCCAAAACTGAGGTTATAGAGGGGCGCACCCAATAAGTACGCCCTACATAAGCCACGCCGCAAACGGGAGGCTCTACCATGTTATTTTGATACGTAAAAAAGGGGTAAACCCCGAATTCTTTAGCCCAATTTTTGTAGGATGCCAACCATTCGGCGCGAGTTGGGGGAATTATCGAGCGGCTGATTTTGGTTGAAGTCGCCATAAAAGTCGATCACTCGTAGGCCGCCAGAAAGTTCTGCAAGGAGATGAATTTCTTGCGCGGAGAGAAAGCGCTCATGCGAGCAATCTTCAATCACGATTTGCTTACCGTGATCGTTGATTCGCATTTCGATTTGCGTAGTGGATACGCCCGTCAGCGGATGAATATAAGGCTTATTGGTCGCCCAGATGATTTCGACAGAAACCCCATCTCGTTCCCCGCTGTAAGTAAACTCACCATAATGCCCATAACTGACATCCGCCGGATGCGTCACATCAACCATATATAAGCCGCCGGGGGTTAGGTTTTGCGCGACGGCCTTAAAATGGGCGATTAAATCGGCATTCGTGTTCAGACAATCAATCCCATCGAACATATTCAGGATAATGTCTACGGGTTCCTCTAGCTGGAAATAGCGCATGTCGGCGGCGAGCCAGGTTACGTTTACGCCTTCGGCACGAGCTTGCTCGTCGGCGAAATCCGTCATTTCCTTGCGTAAGTCGAGGCCAATGGCGCGTCCACCTCGCTTGGCAAAAGTGCGCGCATGATACCCCGGCCCACAGGCCAGGTCGAGCAGTGCGCTAGGACTTCGACCTGTACACTCCATGTAAAGGTTCGTGATGAAATCAATCTCCGGGCTGACATCGCGCTTAAACACGATGTCATAATAGGTCGCACGCTGATACACATGATTGTATTCGGCCATTTTTACACCTCATTTAGGGGATTTTATCTTCACGCGAAATGCGCGAATGAAGTGCCTATAATCTACACCCAATTGAGGATTTGTCACGCGATTGCGTTACTAATTTTTAGAGAAGTTTTAGCGAGAATCAAAAATAGGGACGAAGCGGATGCTTGCCCTATTTTTTGATCGTTTATAGGAAGTTTTAGCGCTTAGGCAGTGGCGGTTTCGGCAACCTGAACGGCTTCGACATCAAGCGTAATGTTGATGTCTTTGCCCACCAGCCAACCACCTGCTTCTAAGGCTTGGTTCCAGGTGAGGCCCCAATCTTCGCGGTTGATTTTGGTCGAGGCGGTAAAGCCAACGGTGGCGGCCTTCGTCCAAGGGTTCGCGTTCTGTCCCAAAAATTCGCCATCGAGCGTTACGGAATGGGTAATGCCACGAATAGTCAGATCACCGACGATTTTGGCGGTGTTTTCGCCAGTGGACTGCACAGACGTGCTTTTGAAGGTCAATTCTGGGTGATTGGGGGCATCGAAAAAGTCCGGGCTTTTCAGGTGATTATCACGGTCAGCCACGCCGGTGTTCACGGTGGCGGCGGGGATAATGGCTTCAACCGAGGCGGCGGCGGGGTTCGCCGGATCGTAGGTGATGGTACCTTTAATATCGCTAAAGCTGCCGCGCACGGTGGTAATCATCATGTGACGGACGGTAAAAGCAGCGGTGCTGTGGGTATGGTCAATAGTCCATGTAGTCATCAAAATCGGTGCGAGATAGCCCTGCCTTTAGGCATGGGGAGGTAAGCACCTTAATCCTTTCAATAGTAGCGGACGATAATCCCCGAAGGGAAAGGGAGATTTGCAGTTACCTGCTGGCTCT
>DAOTTO010000133.1:0-6964 GCA_034437895.1 Anaerolineae bacterium
AGGGCATGAAGTATGCTTGCAGCGATTACACCGACCTGCTGCGCGAGCATGGTGTTCAGATCAACATGGCGGCGGTTGGCAAGCCAGAGGCTAACGGCTACGCTAACGGCTACGCTAAACGACTGATGTGGACGATCAAAGAGGAGGAGGTGGGTTTGTCGGAATATGAAATGCAGCCAGTTTTACAGTGGCGATTTGGGCAGGTTATGACATTGCGAGTAAAATAGTAGGAAAAATGAATTCTGGCTAAAATCTGATGATAACTCGCATCGAACTGCAACACTTGGAACAAATTACAGCGCGGATGGATAACGCTACTTCGCAGCAGGCAGCGGCAGATGTGCTGCTGGAATGGTTGGCGGAACGGGCTGGACCGACGGCAATCGCCCTGCGAATCATCGAGACACAGCCGGAATGCGCCGTCATCACCAGCGAGGGCAACATCCTGCCCGACGACTTAGCGGCATGGTTGGCGGACGCGAAGAATTGGGAAACGTGGGAAAACGGGCGGCGGGTTGAGCCGGGTGCCTTACTTCCACTGCGTTATCGCGGTAATAATTACGGGATGTTGTGTGTGGAAGGTGAGCAATCCGACGAAGAAACCGCGATGCTTGCGGTTTGGTTGGCGGCGCGGCTGTATCACTTGAGCAATCCTCTCCCTAAAATAGAGACAACCCGTCGGGTGAATGAATTAGACGCAATTAACGCCATCAGCACCGCCCTAACGCGCAATTTTAATACCGAGGATATTTGGGAAGCACTTCATATTCATCTCGTCTCTCTGTTCGAAACCACCTCCTTATTTATCGCCCTCTATAATGCAGATCGTCAGCAGCTTGATTTGCCGCTTGTGTCTGAACACGGCTTGATCGTCCCGCATGAGCCGATCCCTGTATGTGGCTTAAGCGAAGGCGTGATCCGGCATAATCGGGTGCTGCATTTCGCTGATGTGGAGTTTGAAGATGAGCGCCTCGTCTCGTTAGGGCTGCATCTCGACGAGCGCGAACCAGGCAGGGGCGCGATTTCATGGTTGGGCATTCCCATGCGTGACCGTGAGCAGCAGATTATCGGCGTGATCGCGCTGCAAAATGATCTTCCCGACAGCTTTGGCGATGATGATCTCGCTTTACTCACGACGATTTCCGTCCAGATTTCGATGGCACTAGATAACTTGCGTCTGCTGCAAATTGAACAACAGCGCCAAAAAGTCGCCAGCACCTTGATGGATGTAGGGCAAGTCGTCACTTCGATGCTGTCTTATGAGGATGTGTTGGAAATTATTTTGGAGCAGATGGATCGTGTGGTCGATTTCGACAGCGCGGCGGTGCTGCTGCCCATGCTTGATGGGGGCAAAAACAGCAAAACGATGCGAATGGTCGTGCGGGCGGCGCGTGGCTTATCTATCGTCGCCCGCCGGACAGAATTAGTCTTCAACGAGGCTTCTTACGTCCATCAAGTCATCACCTCCCGACAGCCCATTATCATCGTGGACGCGGCACTGCTGCCGGGTTGGGAACTGCACTTTGGTACCCATCCCACCCGCGCATGGATGGGCGTTCCCATGCTGGCGAAAGATCAAGTGATCGGCGTTATCACGCTCGATAAATTTGTGCCAGATTATTACAGCGATCAAGATGCCAGCACCGCCTTCGCCCTAGCCAGACAAGCCGCCATCGCGGTAGAAAATGCGCGTCTGCTGGAACAATCCGAGGATAACCTGCGCCTGATCGAATCGCGGGCGCGGCGCTTGGTCTCGATGAATCGGATGGCGGCGATTATCAGCTCCAGCTTAGAACGCGATACAATTTTGAACAGTGTGATTCGGCTGGTCAATGATCTGTTTAATGCCGATCACAGCGCGATTATCCTGCTTGATGAATATAATGAGGCCAGCTATATTGTTTCGGAACATCCCGATACGGGCAGTCTTGGGCTGCGGGTCGGACTGGATGAAAACTCGCTTTTTGAACGCCTGATGACTCATGCGAATGCGCTTGTTATCAACAGCATCCCTGAAGCCGATTTTGACGCGCTAACGTATGCTGCGCTGGATTCGATTGAAGCGCAGGCCGCCTTAGTTGTGCCGTTGGTGGCACGCGATCATCTCATTGGCTGCATCGTGATTTCCAGCCACAACCCCGATCATATTTTTAACGAAGATGACCGCGAAACAGCGATGACGATGGCGGCTCAAATTGCCGTCGCCATCAATAATGCCGATCTTTACGAACAAGCTATCGTGAATGACCGCCTTAAAAGTGAATTCCTTGCCAACATCAGCCACGAACTCCGCACCCCGCTGAACGCCATCATCGGCTACAGCGATCTACTGCTGGATGGGACATACGGCACAATGAACGAAAAACAATATGACCGCCTCACGCGGGTGAACACCAGCGGCAAAAATCTGTTGTTGATGATTAATGACGTGCTTGATCTTTCCAAAATCGAGGCCGGGCAAATCGCGTTGGAAATGCAACCGATCTTGGTCGCGGACATCATCCGCCAAGTGTGTACAGAAATCGTGCCGCAGATCGAACAAAAAGGGCTGACGCTGGAAATTCAAATCGCGCCCAATCTGCCGCCAATCAAAGCCGATCCTCAGCGGCTGAGGCAGGCGATGGCGAACCTGATTGGCAACGCGGTTAAATTTACCCACGAAGGCGGCGTTACCGTCACAACCCGTCCCATAGCTGTGAGTGACGGGCAGGCCACCGAAAATATCATGCTGCCCATTCGTCATCGTGTCTTCGATGGGCAGTGGTTGGCGATTTCGATGCGTGACAGTGGCATTGGCATTTCGCCAGAAGATCAGCGCATTATCTTCGATGCGTTCCGTCAGGTCGATGGCTCCAGCATCCGTGAATATGGTGGGACGGGGCTAGGGCTGGCGATTACGCTCAAACTGGTGAATATGCACGGTGGACATTTGTGGGTCGAGAGCGAACTTGGCACGGGCAGCACCTTCCATGTACTGCTGCCGATTTTGGCGTAAGGCAATTTTTTGCGGTTGGCAGACACGCGGTAAAATACCGTGAGCAAAAACTAATCCTTAAAAACTGGAGACTTTTTTTATGCGTTACACCAAAAATGGGCCACAAGGCTATTATTTTGAAGATTCCGCGATTGGTGATGAAGTCATCACACAGGGGCGCACCATCACTGAAGCCGATATTGTCAACTTCGGAAACGTGATCGGAGATTTTAACCCACTCCATTTTGATGCCGAATTTATGAAAAGCAGCATGTTCGGGCAGCGCATCGCACACGGTATGTTGACCTTGAGTTTTGCGACGGGGCTAGGGAATATGCTCGGCGCGAATTTGGGGACGGTGCTGGCTTTTAAGGGGCTGAATATCGAATTTAAGCGTCCGGTCTTTATTGGGGATACTATCCGGCTTAAGACGACGGTGATCGAAAAACGTGAATCGTCCAAACAGCCCGGCGGTTGGATTACCCAAAAAGTCGAAATCCTGAACCAGCATAATGATGTGGTGCAGGACGGGACATGGGCGGCGTTGATCGCCTATCGTCCTAAAGAGGAATAAGGATTCAACGCAAAGGTTCGCAAAAGTAGAACCGTTGAAGTCATTCAATTTTTAACCACCAAGCCACCAAGAACACCAAGATTTTGAACTTAAATTCTGTGTTCTCTGCATCCTCGGTGGTTCATAAAAGGATAGATGCCCTTGTCGAATATACGAACAGATCGGCCTGTCGGCCTGTATTTTGAAGAGTACGAAATCGGGCAGAGGATGACCACACGCGGACGCACCATCACAGAAAGTGATATTGTGCAGTTCGGTGCGCTCACGGGGGATTTTAACCCGATGCACTTTGATGCCGCTTACATGAAAGACCATCTGCTCGGTCAGCGCGTAGCACACGGAATGCTCACTGTCAGTTACGCCGTTGGGCAGGCCTATCAACTCGGCTTTATGGAGCAGACCGTCTTGGCCTTTCGCTCGATGGAGATGAAATTTAGTACGCCCGTCTTTATCGGGGATACGATTCATGTGGAACTCACCATCATCGAGAAAAAAGAAGCGCGGCGCTTAGGCGGTGGGACGGTCACGATGGAAGTGCGGATCATCAATCAGGAAGCTAAGGTCGTGCAAAAAGGCAGTTGGACGGTCTTAATCGCAGCGAGAGATGTAGAGCAGTTAAACAGCAATTAAGCTGAGGCTGGTAATCGCGGTATTCCAGCGCTCATAAGTGGTAAAATCGGCTTTTTTTAGTGGGGAGAGTCTTTGACGATCCTCTATTTGGGCTATTTGGGAAGAATCTGCTAAAAAACTCTCTATCCACTCTTAACATTCTTCTGTTAGACTAAGACCAAAACTTCACATCCATTCGCAATCATATAATCTATAAGGAACTACGTGTGACCGAAACACGAGAAGACATTCGCAATATCGCCATTATCGCTCACGTCGATCACGGCAAAACGACCCTCGTCGATGGGATGCTCAAGCAAACCAAAGTATTCCGCGACTCCTCCACCGCAGGCGAGCGCATCATGGATTCCAATGCGCTGGAGCGCGAGCGCGGCATCACGATTCTTTCTAAGAACACGGCGGTCATCTGGAATGACGTTAAAATTAACATCGTCGATACGCCCGGACATGCCGATTTCGGCGGCGAAGTGGAGCGCGTCCTCAATATGGTTGATGGTGCGCTGCTGCTGATCGACGCGGTAGAAGGCCCCATGCCCCAAACGCGCTTTGTGCTGCGTAAGGCGCTCGGTCTTGGCCTGCGTATTCTGGTGGTCATCAACAAGGTTGACCGTCCCAATGCTCGGCTGGAAGAAGCGCTGAACGAGACCTTCGATCTTTTCATCGAATTGGGCGCAACCGACGAACAAGCCGATTTTCCGGTGGTTTACGCCATCGGACTCACCGGACGCGCCGGACACACTGCGGCTACACTGCAAAATGATCTTGGGCCGCTGTTTGAAACCATCGTCAAAGAGATTCCCGCGCCGGTGGTCGATAATAAATCGCCCTTAACGCTGTTGGTGACGACGCTCGAATATGACAACTACAAAGGCCAAATCGGTGTCGGACGTGTTCATGCCGGCACGATCCGCCGAGGGATGACCATCGTCCGCATCACACCACAAGGTGAGCGCATCAAAGGCCAAATCGAATATCTGTATGGCTACATGAACCTAGCGAAAGTCGAAATCGAAGAGGCCGAAGCGGGTGATATTGTGGCTTTTGCTGGTTTAGACACGATTGGCATCAGCGATACGATTGCCGATCCATCGGTTGAAGAAGGGCTGCCGCAGATTCGCGTTCAAGAGCCAACCGTCAGCATGACGTTTGGGGTTAATACCTCGCCTATCGCCGGACGTGAAGGCAAGACGGGCTGGGGGACTTCGCGCCGTCTGCGTGAACGGCTGGAAAATGAGACGCGCCAAAATGTGGCGCTGCGGGTGGCGGATACCGATCAGGCAGATCGCTTTAATGTCAGCGGACGCGGTGAACTACATCTGGGTATTTTGATCGAAACGATGCGGCGCGAAGGCTATGAATTTGAGGTCAGCAAGCCGGAAGTCATCCTGCGAGAAGACCCCGAAACCGGGCAAGTGCTGGAACCGATTGAAGAAGTGCATATCGAAGTCGCGGACGAAAGCGCCGGGATGGTGTTTGAATTTATGGGTGCGCGGCGTGGGCAGATGGTCGATATGCGGAGCGAAAACAGCACGACCTACTTACGCTATCTCGCGCCGACACGCTTTTTGATCGGCTTCCACAGCCAATTTATGCGGGCGACCAGCGGTATGGGGCAGCTTCATACCCTGCATCACGGCTATGATGTGATCGCGGGTGAACCCCCCGGACGGCAGTTCGGCAGCTTGATCGCCGATCAAGACGGCATAGCGACAGCTTACGCGCTCGTCAATCTTCAGCAGCGTGGGACATTTTTCATCGGGCCAGGCGCTGATGTGTATCAGGGCATGGTCGTCGGGGAAAATATTCGCGGCGACGATCTGACCGCTAATGTCGCCAAAACCAAACATCTGACCAACGTCCGCGCCAAGCCTAGCGAAACTACCGCCGGGTTGATTCCGCCGCGCCAGATGAGCTTGGACGATTGCATCGAATTTTTGGCTGATGACGAACTGCTGGAAGTTACGCCCAAGAGCATGCGCCTGCGTAAGCGCATCCTCGATAACGAAACCCGCATGAAGCAGGTTAAGGCCAGCAAGAAAGTCCGCGAAGGCGTGTAAGATATTAGAATTAACCTGAGTTTCGGATAGTGTTTTCATTCTATCCCCACCCCTAAATCCCCTCAGCCACTTTGTAGAGAGGGGACTTAAAGAACCATTGCGAACCGTTTTTCTCCCCTTCGCCATGCAATGGAGAAGGGGTCGGGGGGATGAGGACATCATAAAAGTTAATCAAAGTACGCTATCCAAAACTGAGGTTAGAATTAGAACCGACGCAATTGATTGCCCATTGTAGGGGAGGGTCTTAGACTCTCCCCTACGCCATTAATATTCTCAGGACTTTCGCTTACCTCACCCCCGGCCCCTCTCCAATACTTGGAGAGGGGGAGAAAAACGCATCTTGAAGTCCCCTCTCCATGCAATGGGGAGGGGATTTAGGGGTGGGGTAAATGCGTGAGCGAAAGTCCTAATTCTTTGTGAACCCTAAAATTGTTTTGATGCAATTGACCTATATCAAGGTAGAAGTATGGCTGATCGGCAAAATATCGCGTCGGGCGCAAAGTGGGAAGACATTGTGGGCTATTCGCGGGCGGTGCGTGTTGGCAATGTCGTGCATGTTTCCGGCACAACCGCCACCGATGCGGACGGGCAGATCGTCGGCTTAAACGACCTCTACGCACAAACGGTTTTTATTATCCAAAAGATTGAAAACGCCCTTATCGCGGCGGGTGCATCATTGCAAGATGTCGTCCGCACGCGGATATATGTCACCGACATCAGCCGTTGGGA
>DAOTTO010000134.1:0-2236 GCA_034437895.1 Anaerolineae bacterium
CCCAATGCGGCAAAACGCTTTATGCCGCACAGCACGATTTATTGAGCGACTATTTGCGGGCAGAGCTACGCAATCCGCACATCCCTGCCTTTTTAACCGCCTAAAGCGAAAGTCCTAAACGTAAGTATGGCATAACTAGCGCCTGTATCGGACGATAAACTAGAAAAAATGACGCTGGTGTCCAGAAATATGCGTGGTGCGTTAGGATCAGGAGGATATTGTGTTGCCATAACGCTCCTTAAAACGCTGCGCTCTTACTTCTTCCAAACTTTTTAGAAGATCGTCCAGTGTAATACCCTCTTCTTCCATAATCTGGCTAAATTCACGCGTCATCTCAGGCATAGTTACGCGCAGGGGCATTAATAAAAGACCTTCGTCTGTCTGAATAGCCGTTAATGACTCGCCAATTTGAAAACCTGAAAGTCCTAGTACACCAAATCACTAAGGATGAGGTTTCATTGGGCAATTCTAGCGTACAATAACGCGGAACCACTCCTCACCTTCACCAAATCACGATACTAGGATCGCTTCTGGCATAATGAGTTTGCCATCATCCCCAACGATGATTTCATAGCGTTTGGCATTTTCCTTGATTTTGATTTCCATCGCTGAATCCTTTACCCTTCTAACTGAACGTATTTTACACCCGTTCCGGCACGAACGTCGCTAACTGTGGCGGCAGATCAACGCCTTGCATCCGCAGCGTTTGGACGCGATACAGATAGGCTGTGCCGCGCATCATCTGTTCCGCTACATCCGCCATGCTGCGATTTTCTGGCGTTTCCAAGTATGTCCCCTTCGCCCACGCATTAAACGCGCCCATCGCTGGCCCACACCACACCTGATAGTCCAACTCGCGGCCTTTTTCACCGCTGTTGCTCCAGCGCGAGGATAAGCCCAGATACCAGCGAAAGATCAGCGCCATTTTGCGCTTAGGATTATTTTCCGCCCGTGTGATTTGGTCGGGGTCGCGCTCGGTAAAATAGCTGACCGTATCGCGCCAGATGTCGTCCATCGGACGCTTGAGGATTTGTTTTTCCAGCTTTTCGCGCTCATCGGCAGGGATGTCGTCGGCGGAGTTATACTGCGTGTAGAGTTCATACAAGCGCTGCGCCCGCATCGGGAACATCGTCCCGCGCTTGAGCAACTGCACTTTTACGCCCATCTCGAACATATCCGCCGCCGGAGCCATCATCACATCCGCCATATCAGCCTGCGCCAGTAATTTTTTGGTATGCGCGGATGCCCCTGCTTCGAGCGTCGCTTGATTGATTGACCCGGTGACGACATAGGCCGCGCCCATCATAAACGCTGCTAAGGCCGCCGCCGGAGTGCCGATTCCGCCTGCCGCGCCGACGCGCACCGGAGTCGCGTAATTTTGCTGCGCTTGGATTTCATCACGTAAGGCAATAATCGATGGCAGCAGCGCCACCAAGGGACGATTATCCGTATGTCCGCCGCTGTCGGCCTCGCAAGTGATGTCGTCCGCCACCGGGACGAGCGCGGCGAGTTCCGCTTGTTCGGCGGTGATGAATCCCTGCTCAACCAGCGGACGCAAAAGACGTTCTGGCGCGGGTTTCATAAATGGTGTGGCGACTTCGCGGCGCGAAATTTTGGCGATGACGCGGTTGCCAATCTTGACGCTGCCATCAGGATTGCGGCTGAGTCCGGCGACGCGATACCACACCACATACTGCGTCAGATCGAGAAAGGCCGATGCTTCGACGGTCTTGATGCCATATTGCAGATAGAGCGCGACAGCATCCCGTTCCATCCGTTCTTCGCTTGGACTGTGGATCAAGTTAAAGGCATACGGCTCGGTGGGGAGTGCGGCCTGAATCTTCTCGATGGCGGCTTTCAATCGTGCGCCGACAAGTCCCGCGGCACCGAAGGAGGCCAATAGGCCATTTTTACCCATCGCAATGACTAAATCTTCGCTGGCGATTCCGTTTGCCATCGCGCCGGCGGCATAAGCATATTTGACGTGATAGGCCTCACGGAAAGATGAATCGCCAAACTGCGTTGGTGAAATGGACGTGGCTGCCGCCAGCACTTCCACGCCGCCTGCCGCCATGCCTGTGTAAAGCTGTCCACCGCTGGCGACTCCGATTTTGCCGCCGTCACGCACGATCATACACGGCTGAGAAATATCGCGCAGTTTCGCCCGCATCCCTGCGTCGTCATAAGCGATTTGTGCGCCTGTAACCGACTGCCCGACAGGTGTTCCGGTGAAACG
>DAOTTO010000135.1:0-13951 GCA_034437895.1 Anaerolineae bacterium
GCCACGTCCCAGAAGCCCTGTTCGTTCAAATGCGACAGGTCAATCATAATGCCCAATTGATTGCAAGCGCGGACAAGTGCCTTCCCCACATCAGTTAAGCCGGGGCCTGTGTCTGGTGAGTGTGGAAATTTGAACGGCACTCCATCAGCAAAAATCGTCGGACGGCTCCACACAATCCCTAAAGAACGCAACCCTGCTTGATAATACACTTCCAGCGCATCTAATTGGGAATCAATCGGCTCCGCACCCTCAAAATGCAAAATTGCTCCAAAAACTCCATCACGCAAACAGGTCTCTAACTCGGCAACCCCGCGCACCACTTTCACTTGCCCATTTGAAGCGGCTTCGATCCGAAACAAGTTAGCGGCCATCTGCATCGCCGCTTTTTGTGCCGTGTCAAAGTCCAGTGCGGGGAGTATATATTCAACGCTTGGGTCAAAGTTATGTACCATCTGCATGGCTTCTTCTTCGCTGATGAATACGGCGAAGAAGCCCGCTCCTACGCCACCCTCACGTACACGCGGCAAATCAAACTGCCTACCATCTAGGCGCTCGAAAAAATGGCTCACCGGAGCGCTGGTAGGCGGCGAAAAATACATTAAACAATCATTGTGACCATCAATAATGGGGTATGGGTTGGCTTTATCCATGGTGTGATGTCTCCTAAACACGACTTTATCCCTATTCAAGCAGCATAACATAGAGCGTTCACGAGAGCATCAATACCGTTCTCAGTGGAGATTGTATAAAACAAGTGTTTTGTTGGGGAGTAGTGAATTCAACATACTCAATCAAAGTAATCACATCGGAAAACTGGGTTAGAAATGCTGTGTATTAAGCGGGGAAGGGATAGTTATTTTTAAAACAACCATCCCCAACGAAGCTTTCTTCAATTCACGTCGGTTTTATGCCCCCGGTAGGACTCGAACCTACGCTAACAGGCCTTAGGAGTGCCCTGCTCTACCTCTGAGCTACGGGGGCGATTTTTACTCATCAGCTTAAGTATGTAAATTTTCGGAAAGACTGTCAAGCCATAGATTCTATTGAGAGTCTCTATTTTAGTGGGTGTAGGGAGTGACACACAGGTCACTCCCGGCGGATTTACACACAATTACGTCCCTACGACATCTATTCGGTTTAGGGTTTAACCGTTAAGGCCTAACCGTCGGAACGGGCCCCGGCGTAGAAGTGGGGCGCACAGGCAGCGTCGGTTGTCGAAGGGTCGCTTGGGGCGTAACGGGTGTTACTGGGCTTGATTCGGTTGGCGTGGGAGGTGTGGTCGTGATTTCTGCTAACAACGCATCCATATTAAAATTGTTGGCGCAGCTCAAGTCCGCCCGCGCTCCCCAGCCCGTCACCCCGCCCGCTAAAACGGCACGAATCCATGCTCCACTGATATCACGACGATCTACCACAAGCGTCGTGCCGCCCGGAACCGTGCTGACCACATTCGAGGCTGAATCGGGCTGTACATGGAGGATAATTTCTGTATTTGTTGGAACGCACGTCGGGTCAATCACCTCAATCGTGAGGATTTGTTCCATATTCCGGCCTTGAGCATCTTCAGCATAAAGGGTGGCTGCGAAGCGATCTGAGGGTACACCAGCAATCCCAGAAAGCGTTTCCTCCGCGCCATAGGTCGCTGCAAGTAAGGTCGTTGTAAAAGCCTCAAGCCCTGTGATGTTTGTGAAAGATGCGCCCGTAACTTTCCATCGGACGGTAATTTCTTGTACGACATTCCGTACTAGAATCGGCGGAATAACTTCAAAATAATCAACCGTTATCGGCGCAAAGACATTTATGGCGAGGCTGTCACTGATTGTTTCGTTGTTGCTTGTTGCCATCAAACTGACGGTAATATCCCCGTTGTAGGCGCTTGTTTCAAGTTCAGTCGTAGAGATTTCCGGCGAAATATCCGCCCTGACAATCTGACCATTCACGCTAATGGTTATCTGATCTGCACCCGTCACATCCCACGAAAGGCCGAGTACATCTCCTTGGACGACACGCGATTGTTCGGCTTGAAAACTGCGAATTGCCAAATCAGGCGATGCGGCTTGTAGGACGAGGATGACCCCTAATATGACTAAAGCAACAACACCAAAAGACAGAGCGATAAGTGATAGTGCTGCCCATCCCGGCAGTACGGGCTTCTCGACAAAGTGACCGGGAATAGCCGCCAAAAATGCCGCGTCATCACGTGAGCGCACGAGTAAATCAAACTCGTATTCGTGCGGCGCACCGAATAAGCGGGTTTTCTTGGTTCTGATTTCCCCTTGCACCACCTGACGCTGACCGGGTGCAAGAATCAACTGCGGCGTGGGGATGCCAAAATTGAGCTGATCGTCTTTGTTGCGTCCGGTGATGAATAAGGGCAGTCCGGCGCTGCCTTGATTATGCACATGGAGCCTGAACGGTTCGCCACTGGCGATTTTATTCGCGGAAAGCGCCATACCAAACCCGCCAAAAGGCAGAATACGCGCCGTAATTTCTGCTTCCAGCCGCGTTTCCGGCTCATTTTTTAATGCAACGACTACTTTAACCGGATAGCTGCCCGGAACGCTATCGCTGTGACGAAAAGGCTTGATATTAATTACAATAGAGGCGGTATCCTGTGGGTTAATATCAAGTTCAGGACGATTGATGCGAATCCAATCCTCCGGCAAACCGCTGACTTTTACCGTATAACGATTTGGAACATCGGTGGTATTGGTAATCGACACTTCAGCGAAGGTGTGTGACCCCGGCGGTACAGCGAATTCTGGGCCATAAACATCAATGCGAAAACCGACGGTCTCGCGCTCGATTCGTTGGGTATCTTCCGCCAGGGCAGACATTGGCAGCGTAGGCATATCATCAACGGCGTGATAAATCATCCGCAAATGCCCGATTTGGATTTCCTCGCCACCTTGTAAGATGCGTGGCTGATTACTTTGCATCTGCTGTCCGTCGATATAGGTGCCGTTGGCTGAATCCAGATCGGTAAGCTGCACCTGATCGTCTTGATGTGTAATGCTGAAGTGGTAGCGCGAAATTGTGTCTGTATCCAGCATAATGGTATTCCCACTAGAGCGCCCAACAGACACACTAGCAGCTTCCATCGAAAATGTCTCATACTTGCCATCAGGCCAAAACACATCCAAGCGCCCGTAAGCCATAACTTGCAAACCCTTTGCCGCGTTTATCACACAGTCACATTGTAGCCTGATGCGCGTTCTCGTCAAAGCGCTAAATGACAATTGTTGCTATGCAAATCACGATTTGGGGATTTTGCGGCCAAAATCTGTAAAAACCGGAAAGAAATGAGGAACGTTTTTTGGGGAAAAGTGCGTTTTGGTAGGGACGGCTCGCCGGAGTCGTCCCTACGGAGTGATTGATTCGACTAAACCGTTACGCGATGGCAGGCCACCCAATGACCGGGGGTCATCTCGACCAGTTCAGGGTCGGGCGGCTGATAGCACAGATCAAATTTAACCGGGCAGCGCGTATTAAAATTGCAGCCTTGTGGAGGGTTCGCAGGGCTGGGAACATCACCGCCGAGAATAATACGCTGGCGCATTTCTTCCACGTTTGGATCCGGCACAGGCACGGCGGAAAGGAGCGCCTGTGTGTAAGGATGCAGCGGATTATCGTACACTTCATCGGTAGAGCCGATTTCGACGATTTTACCGAGATACATCACCGCCACGCGATCACAAATATGACGCACCATACTCAAATCATGGGCGATGAACAAATAGGTCAGGTTCAGTTCTTCCTGAAGCTGTTCCAACAAATTCACCACCTGCGCCTGAATCGAGACATCCAACGCCGAAATCGGTTCATCCGCCACGATAAAGCTGGGGTTTAAAGCCAGAGCGCGGGCGATGCCGATGCGTTGGCGCTGACCGCCGGAGAATTCGTGGGGATAACGATTGATATAAAACGGATTCAGCCCTACTTTTTCCAGCAGGTTTTCTACATATTCTTGACGTTCACGCTTTTGCATCACATTATGCACAACCAGCGGTTCACTCACGATATTGCCAACCGTCATGCGCGGATTGAGCGAGGCAAACGGGTCTTGGAAGATGATCTGCATCCGTTTACGCATCTTCCGCATTTCTTCGCCTTTAAGGGTGGTCAGTTCTTCACCTTCAAAGACGACAGACCCTTCTGTTGGGCGATAAAGCTGAAGGACGGTACGCCCGGTGGTGCTTTTGCCGCAGCCAGATTCGCCCACAAGCCCTAGTGTTTCACCTTTATAAACATCAAAACTGACCCCGTCAACCGCCTTGACCGCACCCACCTGCCGCTGAATGATGAGTCCAGACGTGATCGGAAAGTGCTTCTTTAAGCCGCTGACGCTGAGGATAACCTCTTGACCTTTTTCATTGGTTCTGTTCTTCGTTGTTACGTCTGCACTAACCATTACCAACAGCCTCACGTTCTGCTTTTAAGTGTTCACGTACATCATACCAGGCGGCGACTAAATGATCGGGATGACCTTCTTTAACGGGGAGCAGCGGGGGCATCTCGACCAAACAGCGCTCGGTTAGGTAAATCGGATTACGCGGCGCAAACGGATCACCCTTTGGCTCGATACGCATATCCGGCGGCGAACCCTCAATCTGGTTCAGTTGACGATCCCCTTTAGCATCAATACGCGGCAGCGAATGGAGCAAGCCGAGTGTATAAGCATTACGCGGGTCATTAAACACTTCTTTGACCGGACCGCGCTCCACGATTCGCCCAGCGTACATCACCTGAATATTGTCAGAGATTCCTGCCACTACACCGAGATCATGGGTAATCCAGATCATCGCCATGCCGAGTTCTTTCTTCAACTGCTTGACCAGCTCGATGATCTGCGCCTGGATCGTCACATCCAAAGCGGTGGTCGGCTCATCAGCAATCAAGAGTTTCGGGTTGCACGACAAACCGATGGCGATCATCACACGCTGGCGCATACCGCCCGAAAATTGATGGGGGTAGCTCTTTAAGCGTTTACGAGCATCAGGGATGCCAACCATATCCAGCAGTTCCGCCGCCCGTGTTTCCGCTTGGGTATTGTTCATACCCATGTGCAGGCGCAGCGCTTCGGTAATCTGCGTGCCAATCGTCAAAACTGGATTCAACGAAGTCATGGGGTCTTGGAAGATCATAGCGATCTCTGCCCCGCGCACCAGTCGTAATTCCTCTTTAGAGAGTTTTAGCAGGTCGCGTCCTTGGAAGATCACCTCACCGCCTTCAACTTTACCGGGAGGGGAAGGGATTAACCCCATAATCGAAAGCACATGGACACTTTTACCGCTGCCGCTTTCCCCTACGATGCCCAAGGTTTCGCCTTCGTTGAGCTTGTAGGACACACCGTTTACGGCGTAGACTGTGCCTTCTTGTGTATAAAATCGTGTAACGAGGTCTTTGACCTCCATCAATACGCCCAAGGGTAATATCCTCCTTTAACGAAAATGGCTATTGTGTTAAGTTGCGCCTGAGTTTTGATTAAGCGTAATAACGCCTGAGTTTGCACAATTCTTGGAGTATTGTCAAGAAATACAAAATAATGATTGACGTATACTAAATTTGTACAGAATATACAGGCAAAACTGCTAAATCATGCTGTATTCTAGTATTTTCCCACAAGTTACATCCATTTTTTAAGGATTTTTTACCATTTAATAAAAATAAAATCCGCGCATCCGGGTCATAAGAGATCATAACAGCCGGATACGCAGATGCGTTAGTTTGTTTCAGTTTCTTAACGTGTGATTTCAAGTTGTGACTAGCATCGTTACCGGTTTGACCATGCCCTTTAGCATCCGTTCCATCGCCATCGTATTGCTACAAAGCCCTCGACTCTCAAAATAGGGATTATCGCAATACCAAGTGCCATTATCGTAAGTGATATGATAGGCGTTATGACCACCTTGGAAGGTTGCATCAAAGGAAATGAAGCTGATGCGGTCTGTTTCTTCAGCATATTGTTTGGCTTTTTCGACATCGCTAACCACATTCTGTCCACTGGCGTAGGGCAGCGGTTCGCGCTTGAGCATGGGGCCGAAAAGCCGTTCTAACGTCATAATGTGGGGGCAAATGGCGTACTTCTGATGACCGGGGCAGGTGCAGTGCCAACCTTCTGGGCCAAGCGTAATTTCGTAAGTGTCATTGCTGCCTTTGAATTCTAAAGCGAGGCTGTGGAATGTGACCCGCTTAGGGTCTTCGGCATACTGCTTGGCTTTTTGAATCTTGCCGATGATGCTGTAATCCATGACTTTTTCGCTCCTTTATCTACAAGAATCACTTTAGCTAAAAATAAAAAAGCACGCGGGCGTAGATGTTTCACCAGCGTGCTTTTTGGGCAACTTCTTTGATTTTGGAAAGTATCTTCATCTAAAAATCTCCGCAAGTCTATTGCTTGCAACATTATTCATAGTTTAAGCCAGCTTTAAGCCAGTGTCAAATTAAGAAATAATTTTTATAATACAGATTCGCCTCTACAGAAAGAATACAAGGGATTAGCTATTGTCTTGTAGGGAAGGTATATGTGCCGTCGGCTATACCCATTTTTTAAACACCCCCAAACATAACGACGGGTTGTCAGTCTGCTGTGTTTGGGTTAACATGCGGACGATGACGCAACGCCCTTTAATTGGGCAATCTAAAATACTGAGACATCGAGGATACGCATGATACGCGCCTTAATTACCGGGGGGGCTGGGTTTATCGGCAGTCACCTTGCCGAACACTTGCTTAATGCAGGCCAGCATGTAACTGTTATTGATGATCTTAGCACCGGACGTTTTGACAACATCGCTCGGCTGGAGCATCATCCCAATTTTCGTTACGCTATTGAAGATATTCGCAACATCCACGTTATTGATCGCCTTATCAGCGAATGTGACATTATTTATCATTTAGCCGCGATGGTCGGTGTGCAGAAAATCATCAATGAGCCGATCAACACCATCGAAGTCAATGTCGGTGGCACAGAGATTATCTTAAAAACGGCGCGGCGTTATCGCAAGAAAGTCATGATCGCCTCGACTTCGGAAGTCTATGGCAAAGGGGTCAGCTTTCCTTTCCGTGAGGATGATGACAGTCTGCTGGGTCCCACCGTCCGCAATCGTTGGGCGTATGCCGCCTCCAAAGCAATTGATGAATTTCTCTCGTTGGCTTATCACAAAGAAGTCGATCTTCCGGTGGTCATCTTCCGTCTATTTAACACCGTTGGGCCGCGCCAGCGTGGGCAGTATGGCATGGTCGTGCCGCGCTTCGTCCAATGGGCGCTGAGTGGACAGCCGATTCAAGTTTACGGCACGGGCGATCAAAGCCGCTGTTTCGGCAATATCTTTGATGTTATCGATGCCATCCAAAAATTATCCGAGGAAGATAGCGCACTTGGCCAAGTCTACAACATCGGCAGTAATGAAGAAATCTCGATTATCGGGCTGGCAGAAAAAGTCCGCCAACGCGCCGGAAGCCATTCCGAGATTAAACTGATCCCTTACGATCAAGCCTACGAACCCGGCTTTGAGGATTTCCAGCGGCGTGTTCCCAGCCTGGAAAAAGTGATGCAAATCATCGAGTGGGCACCTTCCACCCCGCTTGATACCACAATTGACCAGATTATCCAATATCATCAGGAGAATCCTAAGCTATGGCAGAAGTAACCCGCAAAGAACTGATTATGATGCTCAACGGTTCGGATCGTCCCCGCTTGGCAGGGGTCGATTTAAGCAATATCGATATGAATCGGTTGGATTTTGAAGGTGCTAACCTGCGTGGGGCAAATCTTCAAGCCAGCAATATGCTCGAATCCATTTTGCGCTCGACCAATATGACGGGCGTGAATATGACCGGGACGCAAGCGGCTTATGCGGATATGGACAAAGCTAACCTGACCGCCGCCAACCTGACCCTGACCAATTTACAAGGCGCTCGCTTGACGAATGCCACCCTGACCAACGCCACGTTGAATGGCGCAAATTTGCAGGGTGCGATTCTCAAGGGCGCAATCGTCACTGGGGTGAAGTTTGATAACGGAACGACTTGGCCTGACGGCAAAAAAGGCACGGCAGGCAACCCCACCAGCTATATTTAGCAGGTAGCTTTCAGCAGTTAGCGATTAGCTTTTGGCTATTCAAGCTGCATGAGCTTTATTTGGAATTTTAGCAACACTCGCTCCTCCTGCAATATCAAATCCGCTTGCATCTGTATTCAAAAAGAGGCGTGTTTTCTAAGAAAACTACGCCTCTTTTGAATTTGCTATAAGCTAATCGCTGATAGCTAACCGCTAAAAACTAGACCAGCGTTGCGTCCGTCTTGACTTGCAGGCTGCCTACGCCGCCTTCATAGTCGATGACGATCTGCTTTTCCGCGACATTAAAGCCGGGGGTCTCCCACACGCCACCGCGTCCAATGAAATCATCGTTATCCTTCACGCGGCTGAAGTGATCGGGCATCTTTACGCCGCCAAGATTACCGTCAACCGTAACACGGACAGCTGCTTTATACGGAACATTGATTTTAACCGCGCCGACACCGCCTTCGATGTCGATCCGCGCTGCGGCATTTTCCGCGATATTGAGGATCGTCGCGCCAACCCCGCCCTCAATGCTGGCCTGATAGCTGCCGTCTGGTAGGCTCAATTGAATTTCTCCCACGCCGCTGTCCAAATTCAAGCGAGTGAGTTGTAGACCCGTCAAGTCAATGTGTGCCGGGCCCACTCCGCCATCAATGTCGAGCTTAAGCGGCACTTTGGGACTCAAACGCACATCCCAGCGCAGTTCACCGCGATTAGTCACCGACTTTAGGGCGCGGCGTACCGAACCGACTACTTGATTGACCCCCGGTTTTTGGCGTAAGCGCACGGTCTTATCCACATCGCCGGAAGTCGTAAATTCGATTTCGCCGACGTAAGCCAGATCAGCCTCGAACAAATTGTCCGAATCGACCAACGGCTTAATCGAAGACTGCCCAAGCGACAAATCCAGTTTGATGTTGCCGGTACTCGCGCCTTCTAACCCAACTTGATAACTCGACTGCTTGATCTCTTCGCCTTCGGTGAAGGTATCAACCATCTTGTTAAAGCGATCTCCGATTTTATCAAACGAGAACGACCATTCGGTTTTGTACTGCTTTTCATTCGTCATGGGAATATTCCTTCCTTCTAACAATGAGTCTATCCCATTGTAAATTGTTTTGATGAGCTACTCTTTAATACGCACATATCCGCAGAAAGTTGCTAAACCGCAAGACTAAGAAATACAACGGTTGACGCTGCTTACCTAAACCATGCTATAATGCCGCCTCAAATTCCGGCAGCTCTTTAACCAGAACTGACCGAAAAAGTCAGCTTGGAGAAACAAAATGCCTCAAAAAAAAGTCTGGATTCTGCTTTTAGCGCTGCTGGCGCTGTCTTTCGGGGGGATCATTTCCGCCCAGGATGCTACTGCCACTAATTTATTGCGGGATCCCGGATTTGAAAATCAGAGTACTTGGCCTGTCGCCGCTGCCGCATCGGATAACAGCGCTGTTTTCGCCGTCGCCCCAGATTGGCAAGGCTGGGTGACGGAACAACCCCGTACACAAGACTGGCAAAATCGAATCCCGAATGGGTATCCCTTCAGTGAAAATGGCGCGGGTTATACCCACTCCGGCAATCGCTCGCAGGAGATCAGCCGGGGCAGCGCCACATTTACGGCTGCCGTTTATCAATCTGTCGCCGTTACGCCTAATTCTAACGTAACGGGCAGCGCATGGGTGCGGATGAATCTGAACCTGAATGCCAACCCCGGCGCACAAGCGCGTGTTGGGATTGACCCCAATGGCGGTAGTAATCCATTTGACAGCGACATCGTGTGGTCAACGTGGGCGGTCAATTCGCTTTACTGGACTCAGCTTACCGTCAGCGCGACTGTTGTTGGGCCAAATGCGACCATTTTCCTGTATGCGACACAGGCTTTCCCGGCAGACCCGAATGGTATGTATTGGGATGATGCCTCGCTTACGGGCGGCGGCGCGGGTGGGGCAGTTACGCCCGGCACAGGCACAGCGGGTACGCCCGGTGCAACCGCCGCGCCTACCGTCCCTCCACCGCCAGCCCAAGCCAGTTTCGTTGTCCCGCAGCCGCCACAAGCTGATGGCTCGGTTGTCCATACCGTGCAATCCGGTGATACGATCAACGCGATTTCCGTCGCTTATGGTGTGGCCGTCCCAGATATTCTCACACTCAACAATCTGGCAAATGCCCGTATCATCCAAATTGGGCAGCGCTTGATTATCCGTCCCGCTGGCGAAGGTGGCGAAGAGGAAGGCGGTGAGGACAATGGGACTGCCGCGCCCATTCGTACCCGAAGCAGCGCAGATACTAGCGAAGCCACTGCGTCGGGGCAAACAGCAGGACAAAATCCGACGGCTGAACCGCAGGAAGAAGAACCAACTGCTGAGGAACCAGCGCCGCAGCCTACCCGCACCCCTGCGCCACCTGCACCCGTCGCGCAGGCCGATACTGACCAACAAATTGACCCGGCCTCAGTGGTTTCTTCAGTCTGCGTAACGCTGTTTGAAGACACCAACATGAATCGGATTCAGGATCAGGAAGAAATCCCACTAAGCGGCGGCGAAATTACGCTGAATAAAGGTGCTGAAACCGTCGAAACGCATGAGCCATCTGGCGAACCGGATCCGTTTTGCTTTAGCGATTTAGAAGCAGGCGATTATGTGGCGGCGGCTAGCGCGCCGGAAAATTATGGCTTGACGAGTCCCGACCAAATTCGTCTGCGCGTCCAGCCCGGAACAACGCTCAATGTCGTCTTTGGGGCGGCGGAAGGTGTGGAGGCTGCTGCGCCTCCGCCTGCCGATGCAGGGCAGTTGGTGGAAGAAGTCGCTACACCAGCGGAAACTGAAACAGATTCGACCAATCAACTTCTGCAAATCAGCGGTTTGATCGTCTTTGGTTTAGCAGGTGTGACACTGATCGGCGGCGCAGCGGCTGTTTTCCTGATGCGTCGGCGCTAAAAGAGGAAAAACCTATGACTCCGCGACTAATGCGCCTGGTGATGATAGTAGTCTACGTACTGATGCTGGCGAGCGTGACATTTCCGCTGGTGGCTCAGAATGACGGTCAGCTTTGTGTGGAAGCGTTTGAAGACCGCAATGGTAATGGCGTTCAAGATGGGGGCGAACCGCTGCTGAATCGCGGGGTCAGTGCTAATTTGTTGGATCTAAGTGGCGTGATCGTCACCAGCCGGATTCTCGATAACTCACCCTTAGCGGGGCGCGGCTTGATCTGCTTTAACGAATTGGCGGCAGGCCAGTACAGTATTGAAATCAGCAGCGCGGATTATCAAGCGACGATCCCCGGGGGCCTCACTGTTGAGATCATCAGCGGTCTGCCGCCGCAAGTATTGACGTTTGGTGGACGACGAATCGAGAGCGAAACCGGAACGCCTGTCACGGATGTGACGACTCAAGCTGAAAAAGATGCCCTCGTAGAACGCGCACTCGTCGCGGGGGCAGGTTCAGCCGCCGCCATGCTGTTAATGGCTTTTATCGGTCTTATCATTTATGCGCTTACGCTGCGAAGCCGTTACCGTCGGCTTCCGTCCCCGCCTTCGGATGATTATTATCGCAAGCGCACAACCACCGGCTCGATGCGTGCTGTCCGCCCTTCTGATACGGGCGAATTTCCGCGTAATCGCCCCTAATTAGTGAAGAGGGAAAAGTTGAAAGTGACAAGTTTTGCTTTCAACTTTTTACCTGTCACTTTACGCCTCACCCGCGCACGAGTTCACCCCAAACCACCGTTTGCAAATCGGTTGACGGCAGATTAAAAGTTTCCGCCACCGCCGGATACGTCACGCGACCATGATAAATATTTAAGCCCTTCGCCAAGCCAGGATCGCTCCGCATCGCCTCGCTCAACCCATGATCGGCGACACGCAGCACATAACGCAGCGTCGCATTCGACAATGCCAAGCTCGATGTGCGCGGCACTGCCCCCGGCATATTGGCAACGCCGTAATGTAAAACACCATCCACAACATAGGTCGGATTGCTGTGCGTGGTGGCATGGGTCGTCTCGACACAACCACCCTGATCGACAGCAACATCGACAATCACGCTGCCAGCAGGCATCGTCGGCAGCATATCACGCCGAATCAAACGCGGCGCTTTGGCACCCGTAATCAGCACCGCGCCGATAACGGCATCAGCAGTCTTGATCGACTCGGCGATGTTGGCGGCATTAGAATAAAGTGTCGTGAGGCGACCATGCAGCGTATCTTCTAAATAACGCAACCGTTCTAAGTTAATGTCGAGTAGCGTTACATTTGCGCCCATCCCCAAAGCGACTTTTGCCGCATTCGTCCCGACGGTTCCGCCGCCCAAAACGACCACATGCGCCGGAGCAACACCGGGAACACCGCCCATCAGGATTCCGCGTCCGCTTTGTGTTCGGGTGAGGTAATGCGCCACAATCTGCGTCGCCATTCGCCCGGCGACTTCGCTCATTGGCTCTAACAACGGGAGACGGCCTTCGCTGTCGGTGACGGTTTCATAAGCCAAACCAACTGTGCCGCTTTCCAGCATTTTGTGGGTCAATTCCTCAGCGGCGGCGAGATGCAAATAAGTAAATAAAATCAAATCATCACGTAAATAAGCATATTCGCTGGGCTGCGGCTCTTTGACCTTGACGATCATCTTGGCCTTTTCCCACACCTCTTCGGCATCAGCTAGTACGGTGGCTCCGGCAGTGCGGTATTCGGCATCGGTAAAGGCGCTGCCTACGCCTGCCCCCATCTGCACGAGAACCTCATGCCCATGCGTAACCAATTCGCGTACCCCATCCGGCGGCAGCGCAACACGGTATTCATCGGTTTTCACTTCTTTAGGGATACCGACAATCATAATTTTTTGTCCTTAAAAATAAGCGCTAATCAGTGCGTTTATTGTACATCATGTCTGATTATACGCGGCATGGAGTGATGCACTGTGCATAAAACCACTCAGGATAAATAAAAATCGAGGAAGCCTCAAAGCAACCTCGATTTATTTTTATCGTTATTGATTTATTTTATCCCGCAGGGACGAACTTCAGGACAACGCCGTCATAGTCGATCAAATAGAGTTCGCCGTCATCGTCTTGCCCAAACGAACTGACCTGCCTTCCCGTCTCGAGGATCAGCGACGATTGCCATGTATCGCTTTCATCGCGCCATGCCGCCCATAAATTGCCGCTGCAATAGTCGCTGTAGAGGTATGCGCCCTGCAAATCGGGGATAGATTCCCCACGATAGACATAGCCGCCTGTCACTGAACAGCCGCCCTCGCTGTGCGAATACGTGGCGATGGGGAATGTCACCTGCGAATTCGCTTCCGGCCCTTGATAAGCCTCATTCCCTTCGTAGGCGAGCCAACCATAATTCTCGCCGCCTGCGCTGTCTGCGGCTTGGAAGTTGATTTCTTCCCATACATTTTGCCCAACATCGCCAATATAGAGATCACCTGTCGCCTGGTCAAAACTAAAGCGCCAAGGATTCCGCAGCCCATACGACCACACTTCCGGCGCGAAGGTCGGATCAGCAAAAAATGGGTTATCCGCCGGGATGCCATAAGCACGATTTGCGTCGGGACTATCAACATCAATCCGCAGGATTTTCGCTAGGAGTGAGCCTTTATTTTGCCCGTTAGCGAGAGGATCATTTTGCGAGCCACCGTCACCCATACTAATGTATAGATAGCCATCGAAGCCAAATCCTAAATTCCCGCCATTGTGATTGGGATAGGGCTGCGCGACAAAAAGCAATTCGCTGGCGCTGTCAGGATCGGCTGCGTCGGGGTTATCCGCTGAGACGGTATACTGAACAACATGGGTGTTGCCGCTTCGATCTGTGTAATTCACGTAAAAGAGGCCATTTTCACTATATTGGGGATGGAAGGCCAACCCTAACAAGCCGCGCTCGGAATA
>DAOTTO010000136.1:0-13639 GCA_034437895.1 Anaerolineae bacterium
GCAATTTCTCGAATATTCAAATAATTGGCGATGTTAGCGTTGGGGTCGATGACCCATTCAATGCAGGGTTCGGCAGTCGTGATGATTGTGAGGATGCCGGGGCCGTGTCCGGTCATGACTGAATCGCCGTGAATGCACAGGCCAATCGTCACCGCGCCTTTACGATAACCGCGCCCGAAGTGATGATCGGCATCGGGGATGACGACCAGATCACCCAAGCGCATCTGGTCGATACCAAGTTCCGCCATGAGCGCGCGATCACCCGACATCAAATCCTGATCGACATATTCCGAATTGAGTTCCGCGCCTGACCCCATAATGCGCGGTGGAAGTGCCATCGTCACCGGAATCCGCAGCTTTTTGCCTTCTGGCGTATCTATGATCTCCATCGGAATACCGTGCAGAAGCTGTGGGCTGACCTTTTTAAGTTCAATCTGGGGAAACTCATCAAGCGCCAGCCCGCGCCCATAAGCGATGATCTGTACCGAATCGCCCACACACAAAAGCTCATTTGCGTCCGGCGGAAAATCGACCAACATACGGGCGTGTTCCCCCGTGACGATGCCTTCCGCGCCCTGTGCTAAGCCGCTGGTGACGATGGCACGATTGCCGATGCAGCTTAAGTAATGCAGGGCAAATTCAGCGGCGGAGTCGGGGTTAGCGATGGATGTACCGGGTTCCACATGGTCGCCTGCCCAGCCAAACGCTGGATCACCGACACGAGCGTTATAGACTACCCCCGACATGCCAGGCCATACCCGGCCTATCCCGTTCATATCAAGCGTATAGCCCGGATAGCGTAGGCTCGGCTGGCTGATATTGCCCATCACCGCCATCGCTACAAGCTGTGCTTCATTCGTTGCCAGATTCATAATATTTTTTCCTTTGTCGAAAAAGGCAATTTTGACGACTTTCTTGACACCCGCATAACAAAGTGTTACTTTATCGCCCATTGGTGTCGTCTGTCGACAATCTACAGACGACAGGGATTATAACCGCGAGTAGTGCGTTGTCAAGAAAAATGCCCGAAGCTCATTTGCAACAGATTGAAAACAAACCCCTGCGCGAGAAAATTCTCGATATTCTGCGGGATGCGATTATTCACGGCGAGATCAAACCGGGGCAACCGTTGGTTGAAAGTGAACTCGCGGCGCGGCTTGGCGTAAGTCGTGCGCCCTTGCGTGAGGCCATCCAAACCTTAAGCGCGGAAGGTCTCGTCGAGATTGTGCCGTATAAAGGTTCGGTGGTCAGCCTGCTCACGCGACGCGACATCGAAGAACTCTACAGTCTCCGCGCCACCCTTGAAACGTTTGCGATTCAGCGCATCATCGCGCACATCAATCCTGACGCGCTTCTGCAACTTCGCGCTTGCTTTGCGGATATGCTCAGGGCAGCGGAAGCCGACAATATTAAACAGGTCAACGAGATTGACCGCCAATTTCACGATTTGTTGATCGAACTCAGCGATCATCATTTATTGGCGATGGCTTGGAATAATGTGTCGATGCGGGTGCGGCAGGTGATGGCGCTGCGGAATCGACGCAATTCGGATTTAACGCAGATCGCCTATAACCATCTGCCCATCATCGAAGCGATTGCCGAATGTGATGAAGCGCGAGCGATTACATTGATTCAACAGCATGTCGCCTCTGCCGGGGATTTGGTGGCGGAAAATTGGGACAGTGAGGATAACCCCTCATGACAAGCCGTGTCCTCGTCACCGGAGCCGGTGGGTTTGTGTGCCGCCATATTGTCGAGGCGCTGCTTAAGGCCGGATACGCCATTGTCGCCGTCGATAAGGCTTTTGATGAAGCGCTGCGGCAGCGTTGGGTTGATAAACCGATTCAGTGGTTTGAAACTGACGCGGAAAATTTGCCGGATGTGTCTGCCGACTACCTGATTCATGGCGCGGCAATTACGGCTTCCCCCGAAGAAATCAATCAAACGCCGGAAGAACACTTCCGCGCTAATATGAATTCGACGCTGGCAGCGCTGGCGTGGGCGCGGGAACAGCGCGTCCAACGGGCAGTCTTTATCAGTTCCGCCGCTGTGCTGCGCGAAAGCCGCGAGAAGACTTTGAACGAGGAGTCCTTAGCGCCTGTGATCGGCCTTTATATGGCGGCGAAACAGGCAACAGAAGCGCTTGTAGCGACGATGCACAAAGAATACGGCCAGAATATGGTGAGTATTCGTCTCGGCAACGTCTATGGTTCGATGGAATACTCGCGTCCGACGCGCCCTCGCGTGAGCAAAGTCATGGGGATGATTCTGGAAGCGATGGAAACCCACACGCTGGCTGTGCCGCATGAGAGCGCAACGCTCGATTGGACATTCGCGCTCGATATAGGACTGGCAGTGGTCGCACTCTTAAATGCGCCTTCGCTATCGCATGATTTGTATCATATCGCTTCGCCTGAAGCCCAAAATGATCTTGACATCGCGCAGGCCATCCAAAGCGCCTTAGCGGAAACGACACTTGAACTTCAACATAAGCCGCTCTCTCCAGCGCGAGGGGTATTGACGAGTATGCGCTTAACAGCCGACACAGGCTTTAGCGATTGGACACCCTTCCACGAAGGAATCCGCCAAACAGTGGCATGGGCGCTGGCGGAAAGGGAGCATAGTTCATGACGCTACGTGTGATTCTGGCAGGATTAGGCGTGCGTGGGCGGCACTGGGCGGAAGTGCTGACTCGCTCGCCGCGCTGCGAAATCGCCGCGTATGTCGATCCCAATCCGGCAGCGTGTGAACAAGCAACCGCGCAGTACGATGAGCGTCCGACTTTTGCGACGGTTGAAGCCGCGCTGGAGTCGATGCGGGAAGTCGATGCGTTGGTGCTGGCGAATCCACCGATTGGACGCGAAGCACAAATCCGCGCCGCCGCTGAACGGCATTTGCCACTTTTGGTGGAAAAACCGCTGGCGCTGAGTCTGAGTGAAGCCGCTTATCTGACCGAAATCGCTGAATCGGCTAACGTGCCGATGATGATCGGATTGAACTTCCGTTATTTGGGCGTAACACAAGCGACCCAAAAACTCTTAAAAGAAAACACCGTTGGGCAGCCAGAATTCGCCCGCTTTACGTATGAGCGTTACCGCGATGGCAACCGTCCCGATTTAAACAAATATCCCTTGACGATGGAACACCCGATGTTATGGGAACAATCCATCCATCATTTCGACTTAATGCGCTATGTGTATCAATCTGATCCTGTGAGTGTGATGTGTAAAACGTGGAATCCCTCATGGAGCATGTATGCCAGCGATGCCAATGTCGCCGCCCTTTTCACATTTGAAAACGGCATGATCGTCAATTATCAAGGCACATGGCAAAGCGGCTGGTCGGAACCTAACTTTGAATGGCGCACCGATTGTACGGATGGCGTTATCTTGCAGCGGCATCAATTTGGCGATTTATTTTATGCCCAACAAGCTAACTCGGCACAAACGCCCGTCCCGCTGCCGCCGCATGAGCAGTGGATTACGGAAACAGCAGGCCTCTTAGAAGCGTTTGTGAATACAATTTTAGATCAAAAACCCTTGGAGTGCAGCGCCCGCGACCATCTGGTGTCCTTAGCAATGGTACAAGCCTGCATTCAATCCACCTTAGAGAGTCGCAGCGTGTCGATTTCCGACGTGCTGTCTCACGCACACTAAATTCTGTCCGCCGCAGCGAAAGGAGTTTCAACATCACTCAATGACTCAATTTAGCCGTTTCTCGCAATACGCCGTGTTTGTTATCGCATCAGGAGATCAAAAAATGTCACGAAAAACCCTGCTTCTTGTTTTATTAATGGTCGTTACCGCGCTGCTTGCATTGGTGCCGCTGGCATCCGCGCAAACACCGGATGAAACCACACTCGTCATCGCGCAAAGTGTCGATGTCGGCGCACTTGAGCCTTCTTTGGTTGGTTCGCGTGCGGAGTCCAATATTTTCAATCATGTTTTTGCCACACTTTTTGAAATTGCGGATGATGGCGCGTTGGTACCGTATCTTGCCACAGGCTATACGATTTCAGAAGATGGCACAGAATGGACGTTCACGCTTAATGAGGGCTTGACCTGCCATGATGGAGAAGCGTTGACGGCGGAAGATGTGGCGTATTCGTTCACCCGCGCCGCCGATCCAGCCAATGCTTTTACAGGGAATACTGTTGGTTTCGTCTTCCCGTCGATTGGCTACCTGGATGCGCGTGCTGACAGTGATCTTGAAGTCACTATCGTTACAGATCGGGCGCAATCAGAATCGCTGCGCTTGGGCTTGATCTCGGAAGTCTACATCCACTGCCAAGATTATTATTCCAGCATGTCGTTGGAAGAAGTCGCCGAAGCCCCCGTTGGCTCTGGCCCCTATCGCTTTGTGGAATGGGTGCGCGATGATTATGTCCTCATCGAAAAAGTGCCGGATTACACCCTGCGTACAGCCAATTTTGAACAAATGTATTGGCGCGTTATCCCAGAAGCATCCACCCGCGTCGCGGAATTGATCGCTGGCAATGTCGATATTATCGCCAACGTCCCACCCGATCAAGTCGATGCCGTCAATAACTCCGGCAGCGCCACTATTCAGGCTGTCGCAGGCACCCGCCGTATGTATATCGGCTTCCAATTTGGCGAAGCATTTGCCGGTGAACCCGGTTACGATGCCATCCAGAACACGGATGTGCGGGTGGCGCTGCAATATGCCGTCGATGTTCCCACCATTTGCGCCACCTTGCTCGGTACAGAATGCACCCGCGCCTCCAGCATGGTGAACGATCCCAACAGCAACCCGAACTTGTCCCCGTATCCTTATGATGCGGCACAAGCCGAAGCCCTGCTCGATGCAGCCGGTTATCCGCGTGATGCCAATGGTGTCCGTTTTGAAATCACGCTGCAAGGCCCGCGTGGACGTTACTTGAATGATGCCAACGTTGTGTTGGCGATTGGGCAGTATCTGACCGATGTCGGCGTGCAGACCAACGTGGAAATTCTGGACTGGAGTTCGGAATATCTGCCGATGGTACGCGAAAAGAACGTCGGGCCGTTGTTCTTCCTCGGTTCAGGCGGTTCCACATGGAGCGCCTTGTACGACATGGCAGACCTTTCCGCGCCGGATGCTGGCACCAATTACACCAATTGGGCGAATGCGGAATGGTTTGAATTGTGGGATCAGACCGCTGGTGTTGACCCCGAAGCCGAGCGCGTCTTGGTTGACCAGATGCTCGAAGTCTTCTTTAACGACCCGCCCTGGCTGCTGCTCTACTTCCAACCGGATTTCTACGGCGTAAGCAGCCGTCTAAATTGGACAGCCCGCCGCGATGAACAAATCGTGGTCTATGCGGCAGCGTTGAACTAGTTATTTGACCTTTGGGTGTGTGGGGCGACCTGCACACCCCTATCTTTTAGAAAACACATGGGACAATTTATCGCACGGCGACTGTTACAATCGATTGTCGTCATCTTCGGTGTGACGCTGTTGACGTTTATGACACTGCATTTGGCAGGCGATCCGACGTATCTCTACGTCAGTGAACGCGCTTCCGAAGAAGAAATTATCGCGGCACGCAAGGCGCTCGGTTTTGATCGACCGCTGCCTGTGCAGTATCTTTCTTTCGTGGGCGGTATGTTGCAGGGTGATCTGGGCAACTCGCTGCGGGCGCGTAAACCTGCGCTTGATCTGGTGTTGGAGCGTCTCCCCGCCACGTTAGAACTGACGCTTTTCGCATTGGTGCTTTCCACCACGCTGTCGATTCCGATCGGCATCTTCGCTGCGATGCGGCGCGGGAGTCCGGCGGATGGCGGGATTATGATTCTGGCGATGTTCGGACAGTCGATGCCGGGATTCTGGTTAGGAATCATGCTGATTCTCACCGTCGGATTAGGGCTGCGGATTTTGCCGATTTCGGGGCATGTCGCCGTCTTACAACCGATGCTCGATGGCGACTTTGGCAAGGCGATTGGCAACATTCCAGAGGCCATCCGCCATTTAATTTTGCCGGGACTGACGATCAGCGTGTTTTCGCTGTCGCGTAATGCCCGTTTAGTCCGTTCTTCGATGTTGGAAGTGCTGTCGCAGGATTACATCACCACAGCGCGTTCTAAAGGCTTGGGTGAACGCAAGGTGATTATGCGCCATGCCTTCCGCAATGCGCTGCTGCCGCTAGTGACGCTGCTTGGGCTGGAATTTGGCTTTTTGTTGAGCGGTGTGGTCGTGACAGAAACTGTTTTTTCGTGGCCTGGTGTGGGGCGATTGGTGTTTAATGCCATTACGCAGCGCGATATTCCATTAGTGCAAGCGGCAGTGGTGATGTTCTCATTCTTATTTATCTTTTTAAATTTGCTGGTTGATCTTATTTACGCGCAGCTTGATCCGCGTATTCGGTTGTCTTAAGGGAGCGCATCATGGCAGAAAAAGTGAGTCCATCAGTTGTGCGCGCCTCTTTACAGGTTACTTCCTTAAACCCGCCGCAACCCACTTCATGGGAACGGATGCGCGGCAGTCTATTGAAAGCCAAGTGGCCTATTTTGGCGATTATCATCTTATCGCTCATCACATTTATGGCAGTATTTGGGCCGCAGATCGCGCCGAAAGACCCCAATCGCCAAAGCCTGATCGAGCGCCTTACCCCCCCGCTGACCGAAAACGAAGCGGGTGAGATCAATTATCTGATCGGCACGGATGGGCTTGGTCGTGATCTCCTCTCGCGGGTGATTTATGGGGCGCGGGTATCGCTGCTGGTGGGTTTTTCGGCGATGTTGATCGGTGGCGTGCTGGGTACATCGCTCGGCATTATTGCAGGTTATTTCGGCGGCGTGGTCGATGATATTATTATGCGGTTGGCGGATATTCAGTTGGCATTCCCCTTTATTTTGCTCACAATTATGGTGCTAGTCGTCCTCGGCGCGGGCGTATTAAACCTCGTCTTGGTGCTGGGTGTAGGCCAGTGGGTGACGTATGCACGGATTTCACGCGCGCAGACGCTTTCGCAAAAAGAAAAGGAATTTGTCGAAGCCGCCCGCAGCATCGGCGCACGCGATTGGGAGATCATCACCCGCGCCATTTTGCCTAATATCCTCGCGCCGCTGATCGTGATCGGCTCGTTTAATGTCGCCAGCGTGATTTTGGCGGAAGCGTCGCTATCGTTTTTGGGCTTAGGTGTGCCGCCGACGGTGCCGACGTGGGGCGGGATTCTGGCGGAAAGCCGTGATCAACTGCTGGGCGGGTATTGGTGGCTGGCGGTGTTCCCCGGCGCGGCAATCATGCTGACAGTGCTTTCACTCAACATTTTAGGGGATTGGCTGCGTGATTTCCTCGATCCACGCCTGCGTAATCGTTAAATAGGAAAGATTGAACTAGGAAAAGTAGACTTGCGAAAGAAATTGGAAAAGATTTAACCACAGAGACACAGAGATTAAAGTTAAAATTCTGCTCTGAAAATACCCTGCGATTCTTGGCGTTCTTTGCGCCTTTGCGTTTAATCTTCGCCTTTGATCTGAAAATGCTTTGTTTTCATCGCTGGGTGTGATGATATTTCATGGGGACTCGTTGGATAAGACTTGCTCCTATCTTTGATACGAATGGGAAAACTCAACATGACCAATACATTTGTCGGCATTCAAATCGGCGCGATCAGCTTTATTGATGAAGGGGTAGAAGCCGTCCTTGATGTGCTGCAAAATCGGGGCGGCATTAACGCCCTGCTGATTTCAGCCCTTTCGTGGAGTCGAGGCAACGCCGGACGCGCCGCGTATGGCTTCCCCGATCACGGCGTTCAAGCGGCGGATGATCTTCAGGGCGGCGCATTCTATGACCCCAATCCTGATTATTACGAGGCGACGACACAAAAGAAATTCGTCGCGTCCGACCCGCTGTATACGGGGTTTGATACGCTAGAACACGTCATTCCGGCAGCGAAAGCGCGTGGGATGAAGGTCTATACCTATTATTGTGAAACATCCAGTTCAGCGATTCGGCATGTGTGGCAGCCGGGCTTTCATCAACTTTTAGACCGCGATCATTGGGGCAAAACCGCCACCCGCCCCTCGCTTTTGAATCCGAATTACCGTTCATGGTGGCGCAGCGTCATCGACGACTGGTTCAGCAATCACGAATTGGACGGGATGCTGTGGGGCATCGAGCGCCAGAGTCCGTTGATGGACATCTTTCGGGCGGATAGCTCCACCGGATTTGATGAATATTTCGTGGCGGAAGCCCGTGCGTGCGGGATTGATGTGCAGCGGGCAATTGAGGGCTATCGCAAAATTGATCTGTTTTTGCAAGGAGTCCGCAAGGGGGATCGTCCGCGTGATGGCGTGTTCGTCACACTGCTGCGCCATCTGCTCCATGCGCCGGAAGTGCTGCTGTGGGAAAAGATGTGGCTGGACGCGCATCAGGCGCTTTATCACGAAGTCGCCGGGATGATCCGCTTCTCTGATCCAAAAAATGAGGTTGGCTTGGGGATCTGGCAGCTTATCAATACTTATAATCCCTATCTCAAAGCGCAGTACGATCAGTCCGATTACGCCCAATACGCCGATTGGCTCAAACCCGTACTGTACAACACGCCTGCCGGAGCGCGGTTCGCCAATTTCTCCGATTCGTGGCAGAAAGGCGTATTAGCGGATGCGACTCCTAACGGCGCATACAACGCGCTGGCAACGATTTTGAACCTCGATGAATTCATCGCGCCGCGCAATGAAGCGCCGATGGCGGGTTTTAAGCCGGACTATGTTAAGCAGTGGACGGAAAATCTCATCGCCGATACGGGCGGCAAGTGCAAGGTCTATCCGGGAATCGGCGTGGGCGTGGGCGACGGTGGCGCGAGTAAGCCGATTACGCCGGAAGAAGTTAAAGCCGGGATTCATGCCGCTTTCGAGGGCGGCGGCGCGGGGGTGTTGATCTCGCGCAATTATTCCGAAGCCGAACTCCGTAATATCGACGCGGTGGGCGAGGCGCTGCGTGAGCGTGGGCTGATTTAAAAATACGATTTACGCAGAGGGTAGGGCATGGTTCGTTTAACATTTAAATAGGGATATTCGCGCTTTTTACTCCACCCCCCGACCCCCTCCCCGAACTCAAGGAGGGGGAGAAAACGGCGTGACTTGCTCCCTTCCTGTGTACGGGGAAGGCTGGGGTGGGGTTCTCTATATTGATTTATTAAAGCGCATTATCTTGCCCTACGCCTGTAATGACAGGACACAGGATTTTCAAGAATTAACCTGTGATTAACACGTTAGGAGTGTATCTATCATGACCATCACAGCCGCCGTCATCGGCGCGAGTTTCGCAAAAGCGGCTTATTTACCCGCGCTTAGAACCATCGAGGACGTGGCGATTGTCGCCATCGCCAGCGCACGGATCGAAAGCGCACAAGAGGCAGCACAAGCCTTTGATGTCCCTCATGCCTATGACGATTGGCAGGCGATGTTAGCAGCCCATCCGGTGGATTTTGTCGCCATCGCCACGCCAACGATTCATCATGCACCGATGGTGCTGGCAGCGCTGGAAGCTGGCGCACACGTCCTCTGTGAAAAGCCGATGGCGATGAATGCCGACGAATCGCGGGCGATGCTGGAAAAAGCCGATCACTTAGGCCGCGTCCATACCATCGGACACGAACTGCGCTTTAACCCCAATCGCCGCAAAATCCGCCAATTGATTCAAGAGGGCGCGATTGGGCAAGTGCGCCATGTGAACATCGTCAATATCAGCGGGACGTGGGGCGATCCCGCCAGTCGTCCGGCAGGTGATTGGTGGTCATTGGACGAGATGGGCGGCGGACGCTTGGGCGCGAATGGTTCGCATCAGATTGACCTGACTCGCTTCTGGTTGGGCGATATTGGCGCGATCAACGGGCAAATCGCCACGATGGTTCCCAATCGTATCGACAAAAAGACAGGCGACTCATGGACGGCGACGGCAGACGATCAGGTCAGCTTTACCGCTGAGATGGAAAACGGGGCGCTGGTGTCTGTTTTCCTCAGCGGCGCGGCGCGGCACAATATCGGCAATCAGATTCAAATTTTCGGCAGCGAAGGCACGATCAAATTGTTTGATGCTGACGAAAAACTGCTGATTGCTCGTGCCGGAGAAGATTTTCAGGATATGAGCGAAACCGACCCGAATGCCAATTTGCCGGGCGTGAATAAAGGCATCTGGAATGTGTCCGTCGTCGGGATGATGCACGACATCATGGCGGCGATTCGGGAGCAGCGTCCGCCACAGGATGCCGCTACATTTGCTGATGGGCTGCAATGCCAGATCGCTATGGATGCGGTGCGCCAATCCTCTAAGGAGCGACGCTGGATTACTTTAGTAAAGTGATGAGCAATGAGCAATGAGGGATGAGTCGAGATAAACCAGACCTATTTCAAGGAATTAGAAGCTACACGGTTCAGCGTGCTTGGTCATTAGTTTAGGCTCAAGCGAGCCGAAGATTGGGTCTTTTCTAAAAACTAACCACTAAAAACTGATAACTGTATCCTCTGTGGTTAAAAGAATTTACCTCATTACTTTTGTGGATTGATTTAAAAGAGGCCAACAATGGATTACATGAAATACTTTTCTGACCGGGCAAAAAATTTACATGGCTCGTTAGGACGGCAGACCTCTGTGCCGATTCCCGGCCTCATCAACCTCGGCAGCGGGACACCGGATTTTGTGCCGCCGGATTTTGTGTTCGATGCTATGCACAAAGCGCTTGATGAACGGCGCATCCAGTACACGGCATGGACGGGGATTCCTGAACTCCGCGCCGCGATTGCCGAAAAGCTCAAAAGCGAAAATGGCTTCGCGGTTGATCCCGATAGTGAAATAATTGTCACGGCTGGCGCACAAGAGGCACTGATGGCGACCTTTATGGCGCTGCTTGATCCGGGCGACGAGGCGCTGACTCCTTCGCCCCATTACGACGAATACAGCCGCGATGCCAAAGTCCTCGGCGGAACGCTCGTCCCGGTAACGACGACCCCCGAAACCAATTTTACGGTGAATGTGGATGATCTCGCCGCCGCGATTACGCCCAAAACGCGAGCGCTGGTCGTGGTCACGCCCAATAATCCGACAGGAACGGTGCTGCCGGAAGCGACTTTGCGCCAGATCGCGCAGCTTGCACAGGAACGCGATTTACTGGTCATCTCCGACGAGATTTACGAATATTACGTGTTCGACGACCACCGTCATATCAGCATGGCCTCACTGCCGGGCATGAAGGAACGGACGATTACGATCAACAGCTTCTCCAAAAGTTTTGGGCTGACGGGGATGCGACTCGGTTATATCGCCGCCCCCGCGCCGATTGTCGAGGCGATTTTGCCGTTTCATCACGCCATGATGATCTGCGCTAATGTCATTACACAGTACGGCGGGCTTGCCGTCCTCAGCCAGCCGCGTGATTGGTTTAAAGACATCTTGGCAGAATATGATCGCCGCCGTAAGCTGTGGATGCAAATTCTGGATTCAATTCCGCTGCCCTATAGTCCGCCGCAGGGCGCGTATTATGTCTTTATTGATATTCGCCCGACGGGACTGACCAGCGCTGAATTTGTGGCGAAAGCACGGGATGAAGCACGGCTGGTGTTTCAACCGGGGACAATCGGCGGCGGTGCAGGCGAGGGTTTTATACGCGGTGCGTTGACCAAAGCCTCGCCCGAATTTGATGCAGGGCTGGAGCGCTTTCAGGTATTTGTTTCTAATCTCTTGGGGAAGGGCTAAATGATGTCGCTGAGTGGAAAAGTCGCCATCGTCACGGGCGCGGCGCAGGGACTAGGCTATGCCATTGTGCGGGCGTATGCTGAAGCCGGGATGAAGATCACGCTGATTGATGTACAGGCGGCGCGATTAGAACAAGTCGCGGCGGAATTACGTGGGCTGGGCGCGGACTGTCTGCCCGTTGCGGCTGATCTTTCCGACGCTGCCGCGACTCAAGCCGCCGTCGATCAAGCCTTAGCCCATTACGGCACGCCGCACCTCCTCGTCCATAACGCCGCGCTGTTGGTTGAGCGCTCGATGTTGGAAGTTGAATTAGCGGCTTGGCAAAAAGAAGTGAATATTATTCTGCAAGCGGCCTTCATTTTGAGTAAAGCCGTATGGCAGCCGATGATTGATGCCGGCGGCGGCAGCATTGTTTATCTGTCGTCTGGGTCGGGCATCAAAGGCTTTCTCAAAGAAGTGGCCTACTGCCCCGGAAAACATGGGCAAGAAGGGCTGATGAAGGTGCTGGCGATGGAAGGCCAGCCGTTCAATATCGCCGTGAACAGCATCACGCCCGGCGCACCAATCAATACGCCCATGTCGGACTCGAATTATAACGATGAACTCAAGAAACGATGGGTAGACCCGGCGCTGCTGACTCCGGCTTTTTTGCATCTGGCCGGAATTGATGCGTCTGTCTTCACCGGACAGCGCTTGGATGCGTGGGCGCTTTCGCAATCGCTTGCGCGTGAATCCTAAATGCTTTCAACCGCAGAAAGTAAGCATAAGAGAATAACCTTGAATTAAATGATTTATTTGTAAGGACACGCCATGCCATGTGCCTACAAATATCTACCTGCGTTTACTTCTGTGATTCAATCTTTTTGGCAAAACATTATACAGACGGCGGGACTTCTGGCAGGCCGCGCAGCACCCGCAGCGAAAAGCCAAAATCCGTCTGCATGAGCAAAGTCAGCAGAACGCGCACATAGCCTTCATTCACTGGCTCGGAATCGCGGACTGTCCAATACAGCGGTGCATCAGCGGCGGGGCGGATTTCAATCGCATCCTCGTTGTACCACATGCGACCATAACCCTGCCGTAGATTGATAATCTGGCGCGAATGGGGATAGAAGGCCGCGTCTGCTGTTTCCCAAACGCCGCCCACAGGAAAATCAAAGGCGATTTGAATAGTTGCACGGCTTGAGACGGTGAAGAGACGATAGTATAAATCGAAACCGTCTTTAACCTCAGTAATCGCAAGTTCGCTGGTGGCATGGGGCGCGGCGCGATGGGAGCGCTGACGTGCTGCATCCGAGCGCTCCGGTGCGGCCTGATGCCCAAGACGATCAATTTCGGCCCGCAGCACGGCTGTATCGCCTTGCACCGTCAGCGAACTACCCATAAAACGCCCCGAAGCCCGTTGGTTGATTTTAAGGCTGGCGAGTTCGGCCTCCCCAAAAATGACGGTCATCAATCGCGTCGTCCCGCCATAAACTGTCGCGCTCAACCGTCCCCGCCGGATGCGCCATAGGCGATTTAACGGAAAATGGATAGCATAATCTTCGGGCAGCAAGCGTGTTAGCGGGTCAGCGCGGACATCTTCGTTATCGCCAAAAATCGCCCGATCCCCAAATTTTTGCAGCGTATACGCCACCCAGAATAGATTGCCGGAATCCAGCGCCGTCATTTTCTCCCACAGCGCGATGGCAGCGCGGGCAAATCCGGGACTCCATGAGATGGCGCTGCTGTGCAAAAACGGCGCGATCAAGGTCGCAGGGATCACACGTTCCCCGTATTCTTGCTGACGAGAAAAGTATCTTTCAATCGTGAGATCAGGATTGAGCAGGCGCAAATTGAAATTTAGATGGGCAGTCACGACAGCACGGATTTCGGCTTTATCGGCTTCGCTGCCCCAATGATCGGCGAGTAAAAGTAGGGAACGCACTTTTGCCCCGGCAAATGC
>DAOTTO010000137.1:0-9431 GCA_034437895.1 Anaerolineae bacterium
CACTGTACGCCGGAGCAATCCAGTTTCTGCATATCTGGCACCAGAACACCTAGTAACTAATCACCCGCACAGTGCGGCTACTTAACGTGCAATTATCCGATCATTTGAGGACATAAGACGTCAGCGACCCCATAGCTAAAGCTAGGGGCTTGTAGCAATACAAGCCGCGCTGACCAGACTCAGTTCCCTTCGGGGAACTCCGTTAGCGGTGAATATAGATAGGCACTTCAGGGTGACGTTCCAGTCCTGAACGCTGCGGTACACGATTAAACAGGTTGAGGGTCTAAGCCAGTGTCGTGTACATAAAACCACCGCATAACATTGTCGAGGAAGACTTCACCCCGCGCAAGCGGAGCAGGCTTTGAGGGAGAGCCAGCAGGTAACTGCAAATCTCCCTTTCCCTTCGGGGATACTCGTCCGCACCTATACGAAAGGAGAACTTGCGCTTCCTCCCCATACCTAAAGGCAGGGGTATCCGCGCAAGGAATTTGATGAATTCAGCCGTTGGGCCATAAAACAAAACGAGCCTTCTGAAGAATAGTTTTCGCAGCTACTCAGAAGACTCCCCAAACTAGTTGAGCGTTTGTGCAACACCTTAGAAGCTCTTGCGAAAGCTCTTGCAAAACTCTTGCGTGACCCATACCGGACAGTTCTGGACAAACTGTTTGGAGGATTTACTTTGCTATGTTTATAAGATAGCAAGGTTTTGGGTTTAGCGCAAGGGCTTTCCATTAAAGAAAGCGAAAATTGTGCAAAACAGTGACCTAAAAAATACCAAAAAGAACACTACTTTTACAATCAATGCCGACGACTTGCGACAAAAGGTCGATTTACGCGATCTGGTGACGCAGGTTTGGGGGCAGCCCGTCCGCAAATCCGGGCGCTATCATCAGCATCTCGCCCGTTGGCGCGACGACGGCAATAAGCCGAGTTTTACCGTTTACCGCGATGGCTTTGTCGATTATGGCGGCAGCGGTGAGCGCGGTGATGCGTTTAGCTTTATCATGCGCGAGTTCGGCCTGAGCTATCGCGATGCGCTGGCATGGCTGGAAAAGTATACGGGCGCGGCGACTCCCCTTTCCGATCAAACACGACTGAATCAAGTTCAACGCGGCCCAGACTCCGCCCATAACGAGCCGCCATCGAGCCAATGGCAGCAGGCGGCACAAATCGCGCTGGAAAAATCACAAGCCTATTTGTGGAGCGATTTACCCGATGCCCGCCGTGTCCTCGATTATTTGCGGGATAAACGCGGCCTGACGGATGCGAGTATCCGCGAGGCAGGTTACGGCTACAATCCGCGCTGGCAGCCCGTCGATTGGGTGAATCCCGCCAACGGAAAAGCGGCTTATCTCGCGCCGGGCATTATCGAACCCTGGGTATGTGATGGCGTATTGTGGGCGCTGCGAGTACGCTGCCGTGTGGGCAATCTGGCACGGACGTTGAACATGCCAGACGAGACGATCAACGGGCAGCCGCTGGATAAATATCTGAATCTGGCGGGGAGCAAGCAAAACGGCGCACTCTATCGCGGCGACACGATACAGGACGGGGACACCGTGTTGATCGTCGAAGGCGGTTTCGATGCGGTGCTGGCGGCACAGGCGTTAGAGAATAGCCTTCACCTCCCGACTCCTTCTCCCCAAGGCGAGGGGGAGCATATGAAGATGCGCTTGGAAGTCCCTCTCCACTCAGGAGAGGGATTTAGGGTGAGGGCAAAAGTCGTCACTTTCGGCAGCGCGACCAATCGCCCTGCGCCGCGCCGCCTTAAGCAGTTGCAAGCCGCCGGACGGATTATTCTGCTGCTGGATGCGGATGCAGCCGGGCAAGCTGCCCAAGATAAATTAATCGCCGCGCTGCAATCGGGCGAGGCCACGCCGGAGATTTATACAATCACGCTGCATGCCGGAAAAGATGTCACCGATTTTATCGTTGAACACGGTGGGGATTTATCCGCGCTGGTGCAAGATGCGGCCTTGTTCACCCCACCCCCCACCCCCCTCCCCGAACTCAAGGAGGGGGAGAAAATACAGGCCGCACGGCAGCTTAGAGTAGGGTTAGGGAATTACTCCCTCCCTGTGGACGGGGAGGGCTGGGGTGGGGTTTCCCCTCTCCCTATAAAGGAGGAAAGCTGGGATGGGATTTCTTCCCTCCCCGATTCGATGCGTTCCGCGCTGCTGACCTATTTCCGCGATGCGACTGCGCCGGTGATGGAACTGCTCATCCATGCGGCGCGGCAAAAATGGCTGAATCTTGAAGCGTTCACGCTGCGTGACTTGATGATTGCGAATGATCGGGCTGGATATGGGTTGGCGCAAGCAACGGTGTATCGCGTTATTCATGACTTGAACGGGTATTTTTTCTCAGAAGTGGGGGCTGAAAATCCGCAAGAAAGAGACTCCACAAATGAGAAAAATAGACTCTCGTCGCGCCAACCCGGACGGATTGCCACCGTGTATCGTCTGCTGCCGAGGGCGCAAATCCACGCCGCGATTTTGGCCTTTGCTGCCCCGCGCATCATCGAACAGGCGCATCCCGCATCCGGCGAATTGGCGGTGCTGGCGGAAATTACCCCGGCGATGCTGTGGGCGGTTGGTTATGAGAAACGTGAAGCGGTTGACGTATTGAAGTCGCTTAAAGAGGTATTGCGCCGTGTTTATGGCGGTCAAGCTGAGGAAAGCCGTCGCACCGGACGTAAAATTTGGGCGGCGATGACTCGGCTTAAAGCGGCGCTGGAAAATCCACATAGCACACCTCTGCCTGAAGGCGAAATACTCAATAATGGCGCAGCGTATCGGGCGGCCTTCCTGCGGGTGACAAATAATCCCGATGAGCGCCGCAGCCGCAAAGCCATGCGGGAATTAGTCGGCGTGGTTGACAGCGGCTTGGGCAAAGTGCTGCAACGGGCGAATCTGCGTCCAGCGGTGGCAGGGGGTGAATTTGAAGTGGTGGCGCTGGACTCAGGCGATGATCTGGAACGGCAGGTGCAGCAGGCCGCGTATGAGGTGAAAGGGTATCCCAAGCGGTTGATTGTGGAACAGGCCGACGGCAATCAGCAGGAAACGCCGTATGAAGGGCGCGGGTCGCGTCCAGTGGTAGCGGCGGCAGTGGCATCCGGCGCGGCGGTTTATTTGAAGGTACAGGTGGCGAATCGTTATGTCGTGCGCGAGGCCGACGAACCAAAGATCATTCGTCCGAATTTCGTCCGTCCAATGACGAAAACCGAAAACGCGCCGCCTAAGCCTAAACGTCCGGCGCATGTCGGCGCGAGTCATGATCCGCAGTGGGTATATGAGCAGTTGATCTTGGCCTTAATGCGGCTAAGAGGCGCGGCCTATCGCTGGCAGAAAACGGATTTGATCGACACAACGACTGGCGAACTTATGGAACATCCGACGGCAGCGGTGTTGATCGCGCTGATCTTGGATGTACCGCTGCCGGATGCGGCGACAGACATCACCTATCGTCAGCCGCCGCTGGAAAGAATCAGCGAGCGCAACTGCGACGAAACGGCGTTTGTGTCGCTGTTGGCAGAAGGGATCGCGCTCGGTGGGGTGCTGGCGCAGTAGGAGCGCGTGGTCGTGCGACCTATATCTCGCGCTTCCACAAACGCTTAACTGTGTTCATGAGTATTGTGGCATTTGCAGGCTTATATAGGATTTCGCACACATACGGGTACAGGCTGCAATAGGCGATTTGCGCCGCCGAAAGCCACGTTGTAAAGACAATGGCGCAAGTCAGGTTGTCCTCTACGATCTGCCCCAACAGGTCTAGGAAAATAAAACTTTCGTCATTTGTGGATTGCAAATCCAGAATAATCAGCCAAGGGGATTCTGCACGAATGAGGGCTAAAGCGGTCTGTTCGTCCGAGACAAAACGGGCAGGATACTTTCGCGCTAGGAGATTAATTTGCAGAAATTTAGAGACATTCTCGTCATGCTCAACCACCAGAATATACTTCATGATTGGGTTATTGGTTTCACCTATAGAACTCACTGAAAAATAAAATCGCGTCGAGCATGAAATGAAAATTACGAAGATCGCAACTTTAAGGCATAGGTGTATGAACCGTATTATTCATTTATAAAAAAGATATAAAGATTACTTTATTCCAGAAGTTCATTTTTGCCCAAGTTCGGTCTTACGAAGTATGTATCCTCCCTCCCCTACCCCCTATTGCGCCTTTGGACAAGATGCGATATATCTATAGCCTATATATATAAAAAGTACAAATAATCACGCACTGAAAGGTTAAAATATGCCCTATATCCACCGCACGCAGGAAGAAACGCGCCGCGCCATCTTGCAGATTTTCGTTGATGAAGGCCGAACCCTCACGCGCAAGGAGATTGTCGAGGGGTTGGGACGGACGAAATCGCCCCATATTCTGGATATGATCGAGCGCTTGGTGGGGGAGGGGATACTCACGAAAAGCACCATCACCCGGCATAATGGCGTGACGGGCTACGTCTATCTGCTCGTCCAGATGCCCAGCGAAGAGACCAAAAACGCATGAAAACTTTAACTTTACTCAATGAAAAAGGCGGCGTGGGCAAGACCTCATTAAGCGTCCACATCGCCGCTGGACTCGCTATTCGTGGTAAGCGCGTGGTACTGATCGACGCAGACGCGCAGGCTAATGCGACGCTGTTGCTCGGCTTTGAAGAAAGCGCCGGCCTTTATGATTTGTTGGTGCGTGAGGCCAGTTTTAGCGATGTGATGCGCCAGGTCGCGCCGGATGCGATACAGGCAGAAGGCCGCCCGATGAAGGGTGAACTGCTGCTCGTGCCGTCGAATGTGGAAGCGCGGAATATCGCCGGAATGTTGCAAAATCCGGGCGATGTGATGGAACGCATCAAAGATTTGGACGGTTGGGCGGATGTGGTTGTGTTCGATACCGCGCCTACGCCGTCTCTGTTTCATTCCGCCATTTATATTGCCACTGATGCCGCCATTTTCCCGACCACTTGTGAGCAGATGAGCCTCGCCGGACTAGAAAAAAGCATCACGCGCCTAAATCAGCAAATTGGCTTTCATAACCGTCCGATCAAATTGTTAGGCATCGTCCCGACGATTTATCGCCCCAAGACCGCCCTCCATTCGTACAATATGGCAGCGCTCAAAGAGCAGTTCGGGGCGTTGGTGTGGCCGGAAATTCAACAGCGCATCGCATGGAGCGAGGCCAGCCAACTGCGCCAGACTGTTTTTGCATACGATCCCGATGGCGCTGCCGCTGCCGATGTGTGGCGCATCATCGACCAGGTGGAGGTCTATCTTGAGCAAAATGAAACGATTCGCTGAGGCCAGCGCCAAACATCAAACACCGACCACGCTGGAAGAAGTCGATCAGCAGATTTATGGCGCGATGCGTGCGCCGGATGCAGGCCGTCAGGTTGCCCGTCCGATTCTGATCCAGACCATCTATCCCGACCCGATCCAGCCGCGCCGTGCTATTCCATCGGCTGTACGCGATGCGTGGGATGGTGATCCCGCGACGGTGGCGACAGATTTATTCGATGTGTGGCTGGAAAAAATCGCGGAAGAACGCGGTAGTCCGTTTGAGTTGGCAGCCTATCTAAGCGAGGGCGAAACGCCACGCTCCCAATCCGACGAGGCCGAATCTGATGACGCAGACTCTGTTAAGCGCGGCGCGTTAGAAGCGGCGCTGCTGCCTGTCGTGGAACTCGCCGCCAGCATCCGCCGCACTGGATTGACCAATCCGATTACGGTGGTCAAATTCAGCGAGGATGAAAACGGCACAAAACTCTATCGGTTGGAAACAGGGGAACGGCGCTGGCTGGCGTATCATCTGCTGCTGCGGCATTTCGGCAAGGATGATCTGAATGCGAAGGGCGAAAAACAGTGGTGGGATCGCATCCCCGCCCGCGAGGTCGAGGGCTTTAATGTGTGGCGGCAGGCCAGCGAAAATAATGCCCGCCAGAACCTTAACGCCATCGCCAAAGCGCGGCAGTTGGCTTTGCTCATCATGGATTTGTATCAAGCGCAGGGAATTGCGTTTCAGCCGTTTGACGTATTTGCTCATGAGCAGGATTATTATAAGCAAGTCGTTGACGCAAATGCCTACAAAATCCCTAGAGGCATGGGAGAAAAAATTATCTCGACGATGGGGGCAGAGCATCGTAATATTATTATGCGCTATCGGAGTCTTCTGGAACTGCCACCTTCTGTTTGGACGATTGCTGATGATTATCACCTGCCAGAAGGTAAGCTGCGTGACCTTAAAGGGCTGCCCGAAGAAAAAGCCTTTGCTTTGATACGATCTTGGATAGGTGAGGAACAACAACTGTCACCAAGTGGTGACACATCTCCTGAAAGACCGCTGGATAATGCCCCTGTGTCGGCTGCATGGTCAATTATGGAGCGGAGTATGTCGATGCTCCATAAACTGAAGCCTGATAAGTTGAAGGCGATGGGGCAAGAAGATCGTCAAGCCGTTCAAGAGATGATTGCAACTTATCGCCGCTTGTTAGACGAAATTGACGATTGGCTAAAATGAGCACTCATCGACTATAGAAGCCTATTAACAGTAGGTAGCGAAGTAACTACTACACCAACTGATCGAGGAAATCGTCCAATGATTGGAATAATGCTGCAAACAAGTTTTCGAGTCGAAAACTTTTACTCAGAGGCGATGATGCGCTAAATTCTAATAAGGGGATTTGAGGAATAAGTTGTCTCAGAGAAGTGTTGCCTACGGCAACATTTCTTGTCTGACTGTCACCCATGGGTGACAGTCTGGATATGTAGTTACTGACCCTTAAACGTAGATAGAGATGGCGTAGTCACTACTACGCCAACAAGTTTTCGAGTCGAAAACATTTGGAATTAACATACGAGAGAAATGTTGCCCTAGGCAACGATTCTCCTAAAAATTATCAAGCGCGGATAGCGTAGTAACTACTACGGGGTGCCTATTTGGGTGGAAGGTTAGGGAGTGACCTGCGTATCACTCCCGCAGGACTACGCCGCACTCATAATCGTTATAATCCGTAATAAAGATATGTACACCTCATAAAACTCTCCACAAGCAAGCCCATTATTGCCCAAATATGAACAATATAAATAATGGAATTACGGTACTTTATTGGCGCTACTTGATCTTGCATGAAACCTTACGCGCTAAAATGCTCAATCGTTGCTTGAATCCCTTGCGCGAGGGGGGTTTCCGTCAGGGTATTCAGTCGCTCATGATACAAGGTCGAGTCGCAGCCTTCCGGGAAGGGGAGTGTGTTCTCGCCGTAAGTAATGGTCACATCCGGCCTGCTCTGCATGATGATCTGGGCGACTTCCGCCACTGAAACAACCGGCGTACCGAGATTAAAGCCGAATGCACCGTCGAGTGATTTTTCTGCCGCTTCAATGAATTGCAAGCCGACATCCGACGCATAATGAAACTGCATTTTGCCGCCGAAGCCGATATGAAAGTTTTCGCCCTTCGCCGCCGCCAGCATTGCTTTGGTCGGGTCGCTGGTCAAGCCTTGATCTCGCCCAACCCCGTACACGGTAAAAGGCCGCAGTACGTTGCTGGAAATGCCGTAATCCTGCCAATAAATCCGCCCGATCCCTTCACCCGCCACTTTATAAACACCGTAAAGGGTGCGCGGCAGCATCAGCGCATCGTGGGCGAGTAGGGTGGGGGGATAATCGTCCGGCGTACCATACACCGCCACCGATGAAGCCCCCGCCAGATGCTTTATTCCGGCCTGTTTCGCCGCTTCAAAGATATTGACCGTCCCCGTCACATTGACCTGCGCCCCCAGCACCGGATTGGCGCGGCACATCGGCACTTGCAGCGCGGCAAGGTGGATGATATGCGTCACGCCATGATCGTTGATGGCGGCGCGGACTTGCTCAAATGCCGTCAGGTCGCCTTGCAAAAAGGTGATTTGTTCCTGTTCATCGCGCCTCATCAGCAAGTCGAGCCGTTGGCGATTATCTGTAAGATCGAAGCTGATGGCGCGTTTGCCCTGCTTGGCGAGGTGATACAGCGTCCACGCGCCGATGCAGCCCATCGCGCCCGTCACAAGATAGGTATCGGACATATTTTTTCTCCGTTGGATGTTAATTTTAAGTAAATCCATTTTAACCCCACCCCAGCCCTCCAAGCGACAGCCTGTACAGGGAGGGAGCATGTCTCACCGGTGTGTTTCTGGTTGGGTATAGAGAATGGTTCAGCAGTAACAAAAAATACCGTGTGTCCCGTATTTCTCCCCCTCCTTGAGTTCGGGGAGGGGGTCGGGGGGTGGGGTTCTTAATTCCCAAGCTGATAAAACCGCGCCGCATTATCCGCGAAAACCGCCTGTTTTTGGGCATCGGTCAGCGACTCCAGCAGATGCTCAAGCGTCTCGACCCAACGCGCATACCCTCCCGCTAAATTACACACAGGCCAATCGCTGCCGAACATCACGCGCTCCATGCCAAACGTCGCGAGGACATGCTCGACATACGGGCGCAAATCTTCAGGCTGCCAATCAATGCGGGCTTCCGTCATCATGCCAGAAAGTTTACAAAAGACATTTTCGTGCTGTGCTAGTTGCGTAATCTGCGCTCGCCAGGGATCAAATTCGCCTTTCGCAATATCGGGCTTGCCGATATGATCGAGGACGAAATGCACATCCGGGCAGTGTTCGATCAGAGTTAAAACGTCGGGCAGTTGATGATGTCGGATGCAAAGATCAAACGACAATCCAAATTCTGCTAACATCCGTACACCCGCCACAAAATCCGGTTGTGTAGCGAAACCTGCGCTTTGGGATTGGATCAAGCGGCGGATACCTTTCACCAGCGGGATTTTCGTCAGCGTTTCTAGCATGGGACGGGCAGATTCCCCGTTTTCCAATGGTGCAAACGCGACAATGCCTTTTAAAGGAACATCCAACGCGGCGACCCATAACGCCTCGTCAAGCGCTTGTTCAGGGAGACAATCGGCCTGCACGAATACCACGCCGACGATCTCAAGACCATTTGACGCTTCATGGAATTCTGCCGCTTCAAACTGACGATTTAGCGCGGGGTCTCCCGCCAGCCAATCGTAACGCAGGTGGCTGGGATTCCAAAAATGGATATGGCTGTCGATGATTTTCATATTTGGCCTTTTGTGTATCTTATGATATATACCCCGCCCACGCTGCACCCGTTGGAAAGGTAAATTCCACGAGGCTCTCCGCTTTCATCTCGATGCTGTATCCCGCCACCGTCGGCGGCATATACCGTCCGCTGCGTATAGTCACGGGGTCGAGAAAATGCTCGTGCAGATGATCGACATATTCCACCAAGCGATTTTCGTGCGATGCGCTGATGCAAATATAATCGAAAATCTGAAGATGCTGCACATATTCGCACAAACCGACCCCACCCGCATGAGGGCAGACCGGAACGCCGAACTTCGCCGCCATCAGATAGACCGCTAT
>DAOTTO010000138.1:0-3823 GCA_034437895.1 Anaerolineae bacterium
GAGGGTGAATTAGAAATCGTCGAGTCGCCATTCCGTATGCTGGCGGAACCCATCGCGGAATATATTGAAGAAATGCAAAAAGCACAGCCAGGCTGCTTCGTGCATATCATCATGGGGCATCTGGCGATGGATACCTTCTGGGAGCAAGCACTGCATCAAAATACCTCTTTCATTTTCAATTTGGCCTTAAGCCGGATGGAAAATGTCGTCGTCACTACCGTGCCTTATCAAATCCATACCCATCATGGCAACGGCGAGAAGCACGAGGAAAAAACGGTGGTCGAAAAGACGCTGGAAGGCGAAGCGCACTAAATCTGTCCTCCCCAAAATCAATAAACAAACATAATTGCAAAAAACGTCTTCCATGTGGGAGGCGTTTTTTGTCCCTACGAAACGCGCTTGCAATGTCTCTTGCGCCGCCGCGAAGATTGCGGTATCTCTCTTGGAATCTCATGATTGTAAAAAGGCTGCTTTGGATGAAAAAATCTTATTATGCGGTGATTGTCACTGTCACATTTTTTGCGCTGCTTATCTCGGCAGGGGTACGCACCGCGCCGAGTGTGATTATCAGGCCGCTGGAAGCTGAATTCGGCTGGAGCCGCGCCAGTATTTCGTTTGCTGTCGCCATCAGTTTATTCGCGTTTGGGTTCGGTGGGCCGCTGGGCGGGAGTTTGATTGATCGTTTTGGCCCACGTCGCGTCATGCTCGGCGGCATGGGCTTGATCGCACTGGGATTGTCTCCATTGGTCGGTTTAGCACAGCTTTGGCAGCTTCATCTTTTGTGGGGCTTAATCGTCGGCGTGGGAACAGGCACAATCGCTGGAACACTAGGCGCGACGGTTGCGCTGCGCTGGTTCACACAGTATCGCGGACTCGTGTTGGGATTATTCGGCGCAGCAACCGCCACAGGCCAGTTGATTTTCGTCCCGCTGCTCATCGGCCTTTCCAGCACTACCGGATGGCGGACGGTCATCGGACTGTTGGCTCTGGCAGCGGCAGTTATGCTCATCCCAGCCGTCCTGTTTATGCGTGACAATCCACAGCAGGTCGGTCTTGAACCCTTCGGGGGCGAGCCGATTAATACCGCTAAAAACGACACGACTTCAATTTCGATGGCGGAAGCGATCCGCACCCGCGATTTCTGGCTGTTGGCAGGTAGTTTTTTCATCTGTGGGTATACCACCAACGGCTTGATCGGCACACATTTGCTGCCGCATACGCTCGAACACGGGTTTATCGAGACGGATATTTCGTGGGCGCTGGGACTCATGGGGTTGATGAATATCGTCGGCACATTGACCTCCGGTTGGCTCAGTGACCGCTACGATAATCGCAAGCTGCTGGCGACCTATTATGGCTTTCGGGCGATGTCTCTCGCCGCGCTGCCTTTCATTTTAGAGATGCGCGGGATGCTGTTCTTTTCGGTTATTTATGGGCTAGATTGGGTGGCAACGGTACCGCCGACGGTCAACTTGACGGTAAAACGCTTCGGACGCGCTTCATTAGGCAAGGTCTACGGCTGGATTTTCTGCTCACACATGATCGGCGCAGGAATCGCCAGCTATGCAGGTGGTTTTTTCCGTGATTGGCTGGGCGATTATCATTTGATCTTTATTTCGGCGGCGGTATTAGGACTCATAGCTTCTGCCTTAGCGCTGCAAATCAGCGTCTCCGCCCGTGAGCCGAAAGTCGCTGTCAGCACTTAAGAGATTCTAAACCACAGCGTTGCGATATTCGGTACAATTGTTGTTGTTTATCCTAACTTTATGGGGTTGAATCATCCAATCAATCATGTCTAAAGCCCAAAAGAAAGCCATGCGCTTTGCTTATAAGCTGCTGTGCGGGGATTATCGCGGACAGTGGATACCTTATGTAAGTCCCACTATCCCGTATGATTTGCGTAACAGAGGCGAGGAGATTATCGCGCCTTGGATTGAGCCAGATCGTGATAAAGCGCGGCCTTATCTCAACGAAGAGACTTTCATGGCGCTTGTGATGAATGGTTATTTTGAAACGCAGTGTTTTATGCCAAATGAGGTGTGGCTGTATCGCATTTCACGCGATGGCTGTGCCAAGTTGGGCTGGCCGTGGCCTACCCATCAAACGTATCCACTCACCGAGCAAGCGCTGCAAAGCCTGAACTTGGCACAAATCCGCAATGTGCGTTTAAAGAAAGTGGGCAAGCGCCCCACGTACAAAATTTCAATGGATGCAAATCGTTTTCGCCGTTCCAACGATTGGCGAAAACAGTGAGCTTTTGTCACGCTGCAAGCTGACCTTCGTGGGAGTGTCCTCAGTTTTGAGGGTTGCAAATTCGGGTGGGTTACGTAGAATGTTCTCATACCAGTCGGGCTTGTAGCTCAGTGGCAGAGCACCCGCCTTTTAAGCGGAGTGTCGAAGGTTCGAATCCTTCCAAGCCCATTATCCCAATGAAACCAGCATTTTGGCTGGTTTTTATTTTGTACTATACCGCCTGCTTAATTCGCTCCACCGCCAACCGCGCCCCGATAACGTTACGTGATACTGGCCCGATTTCGAGTTCAGCCAGCGGCCCCATCACATATAAACCGGGCGACCAGCACAGTGTTTCATCCACAATCGGATAGCTGCAGGCCGCCACAGGCAGAGGCTCATTCGCAATCGTTTGATCGAGCCATGCGCCGCCGGGACGAATTGGATCGAACCCTGTCGCCAAAATAAGGCGATCCGCCATCAGTTTTTCATTTGAGGTCAGCGTCAACGTTATCGCCGAATCGTCCCCATCTGCCTGCGTTACTTCCGTAAATTTTAAGCGTAAGAGTCCTGCCTCAACCGCCTGTGTTAGCTCCTCGGCCACATCGGATGGCATCGAGCCACGCTGCCGCGCCTGTTTGATGATCGTCCGGCGGTGGTCATAATCGGTTTCACGCTCAAAATCAGCAAGACAAATGCTCGTCACCCAGCACGGATCGCTGTCAAAATGGCTGATTCTTATGGGATGGCGCATCAATAAAGTCACGCTTCCCGGCTGCTGCACCGCCATCGTCAAGGCCGTTTGCGCCGCTGTAATCCCGCCGCCGATCACAACCGCGTTTTCCCAATCTGGCAGCGCAGCGCGGACGAAAGCGGGGTCAAAAACATGGTTGATTGGCGCATCGGAATTTTGCAGCGTCCGCCCCCATTCCGGCCAATGCGGTTGCTCGCCCGCGCCGATTGCCAATACGACATGATGGGCGGTGATGTCGCCGTCGGACGTTTGCACCTGCCATCCTTCTTCGCAGCGCGTCAGGGCTTGTGCGCGTCCGGTGATTAGGAGTGTATCCAAATGCGTGCGCTGGATGAGCGATGCGCTGAAAGCATTGAACAAATCGAGCGAGGGACGATGATACAACGGAATAAAATCGGCTAAGGGCTGGCCTGCGCGGGTTTGGGCAAACGTCCGCAGCGCCCAGGGATCGTTATGCAGATGATGGACTTCCGGCGAGCGCAGATAATCCATTCCGGTATTTGTCGTGACGGATTCCCACCGCGCCAGCAGATGATCGTGCGGGTCGAGGATGCGAATCCGCTCATGCGGGATGCGCTGTCGTTGAATCAGATGAAAAGCAAGCGAAACCCCGTGTATTCCGCCGCCGATGATGAGCCAGTCAAGCATAATCGTGTTTTTGCATTTAGCTGCCTGCTAAATGCCTTCCTTCTCTCTTTAATAATCTAGCACTCTATTATCTCAGGACTTTCGCTTACCTCACCCCCCGGCCCCCTCTCCAATACTTGGAGAGGGGGAGAAAAACGCATCTTGAAGTCCCCTCTCCATGCAATGGGGAGGGGATTTAGGGGTGGGGTA
>DAOTTO010000139.1:0-2729 GCA_034437895.1 Anaerolineae bacterium
AGCGCCTTCAGTGCGCTTGGCACTGGCGACCAAAGGTCGCACGCAGCCGGATGCTTGAACATCTAGCGCGGGCGGCGGCAGCTTGGGTAAGAGAGGGCATCCCGCGCTGGACGGAAATGCCCCTTAACGCTCTATCACTCATTCGCCCGCCGGCACCCCCCACAGCCGGACCGTGCCGTCGCTGCCACCAGAAGCCAATAATGTACCATCTGAGTCAAAGGCTAAACTTGTGATTGCTCCTTTTGGAACGTCAAGCGTAATTAGTTCCTCACTTGTTTGAGTATTATAGAGACGAATAATCCCTGCATTCGTAGCCAAGGTCCCCCCATCTAATCTAGGGGTCTCTTTTTGAAATCCAATTGCAAGAAGCGGTTCATTGGGATGCAGTGCCATACTGGTAATGTACTCCCCTTCTTGCTGGTTGCCCAACTGTATGTCGCTGTTAGATTCTGAGGTAAAGGGATAGGTAACATGGACACTTTCTTCACCCATGTAAAACAATGCGCTGGTACGCGGATCAAAGATTAGCTCGTCACTGAATGCACGCGCCTCATAGAGGGTAATATTTGCTTGCCCTGTAGCGGCATTCCATGCTTGTATAACACTGTTCTCAACGGTTATGGTTGGATCTGTGATGGAAAAAAAGACACCTTCATTCGTGCCATCAAAAGTTACGCCACCGCCGTAGACACCATCACCAAATGGCGATGAAAACACTAATTCACCAGATGTGAGCGCCCACAATTGGAAAGCGTACTCACCTTCGCCTGAAAGTACGGGATTGCCAAACGTTGCGCCAATTAAGGAATGATCTGGGCTGAATGCAAGATTAGTGACTACAAGACCAACAGGAGGAAAGCTCACTATCAAGCGATAATCCTCCGTAGCGAAAATAGCAATCTCTCCTTGCCAATCACCGATTGCCATGAGCGATCCATCATCGCTGAAAGCTATTGCTGTTGCCTGTAAAACCTCTTCCGTTTTAACCATGATTTCCAGTGATTCGGTGTTCACAAATGATACATCATAGTAACGTACCGGAGGTGAACCCGAAATGTAATCCACTATGGCTACCAAAACGCTATTCTCTGCTTGAAAAGCCATATCCCAAATGCGGGAATCAGGGTATACAATTTGACCAATCTCAACGATTTGCGAAATGTTGTTAACCCCGATTTCCCTCAAATTTTGAAGTGCATTTCCAAAACTCAACCCTGCTATAAGTGTTATTAGCAGCGCAATTTTCATGCTTCATACTCCTAGAATTACATTTAAATCAGTATTCGTGTAGGAACGTGAAGGATCCAATGGGGTCGGATTAATCTCGTTTTGTGTTGTTCGCCAACTTGGATCATGCTGAATACCTAGTTCAGCAACCCAAACCAAACGACTAGCTTGGTCAGCAAGGAGAAGCCAATATTGAGAGCCGTCTGGCAGTGATGTACCTACTGGTAAACTCAGCCAGCCATATATTGCAACGGTTGTAGGAAGAGAGTCAGTTCCTCCAATAAGTGATGCACCTGCCAGGTCTGGCATTAAACGCACATTACTACCAGCCACAGAAATTCCGCTATCTAGTGGTGACTGTGGGATAATGGCTAGAGAAGGTGACCCATAATGCTGCACCATCCCAAGTGTATAAATGACGGCATTACGCATGAACTTGCCAATTCGTCGATTACCATCTTGGTAGAAATTCAGCCAATCCTGCCCCTTTGTTCCCTCGAAGGAGAAGCGCACCCAGTTTAAGAACGAATCGGCGGTGATTTCGCGGAGTTTGGTTGAATCATCCTGACTTACCGGAGGCCAGTTATGCACAAAGATGTCAATCCTTGTCGCAGGCTTATTATCGTAAAATGGATAGATATTATTCGCTGAATTCCATAAAGCGTATCTATCTTGTAACAAATCGTGCAACAAATAAAGACTTGGCGCAACAGAGGGAGCATTTAGGTCAATTTTGCTGAACACGGCAAGCGTTGGATCGGTAGTATCAGGGAGAACATTCGCATGTTGATAATACAATGTGCTGTAGTCGTCCTGAATAATCTGCTGGCGCAGATAGTCGGGACCCATTCCATCGCGGGTATAGCCAATGGCGGGTGAGTTTGAGGTAACAGCAGGATCAAGCGTGAATTCGATACTCCCAAGTTTGGGAAATTCAAACCCTGCTGAGCGGCTCATAAAATGACCCATTTCATGGATGAGATTATTTGGAGTCATGACCCATTGGCGGGTATTATCTGGGACACGATTCACGCTGATGGTTCGATTAGGTGTATCAGTGATAGCAACATTATCGGCTGACGCGCTGACATTTTTGAGCGTCAGCCCGCCTGCTATCCGCCGGAACAGCTTGAATTTATCGATGTTGTAGCATAAGTTCTGGTTATTAACTTCATCAGCCGTCCAGCGCTTGAAGGCATCGGCGACGGCTTCTAAGCCTAATCGGGCAAAGTGCAGCGCAATCCCGCCGCGCTCCTGTTCGCCCCAGACTTGAGCGCCGCTTTCCTGTGTAAATGTCACGCCGAAGGCACTTTGGGTAAGATAGGGCATCCCGCGCTGGACGGAAATGCCCCTTAGTGCTGTATCGCTCATTCGCCCGCCGGAACCCCCCACAGCCGCACCGTGCCGTCCATCCCGCCTGATGCTAACAATGTGCCCTCAGAGTTAAAGGCTAAATTTGTGATTGCTCCTTCTGGAACCTCAAGCGTAATTAGCTCCTCACT
>DAOTTO010000140.1:0-22656 GCA_034437895.1 Anaerolineae bacterium
GCCGCCCAAATCAAATGCCACGCCAGCACTAACGCTAACCCCGTGAAAAGCGGCGTAGTTTTATCCTTATCCACGAGTCGATCTGCCATTCGCGCACCGATCATCCCAGCGCAAGCGAGCGCCAATACGCCGAGTAAATGCGCCCAGAGTTGATAAGGGATATTCAAGCTGTAACCCAATGCCAGTAAAATTGTGTAAAGCGGTGATGTCGAGGCAGCACTGGGCTGCCCATGCACAAATGCCCATTCGCCATAATGTGCAAGGTTACGCCCATAAACTTGATGAATCCAACTATCGTCCAGCGGAAAACCGCCCCCCACTGTCAGCGTATAAAACGCCACCAACAGCGCCGCTAACACCAGATAAAACGCATCGCGTCGCCCAAAATTAGCCCGGACGAATCGCATACAGCCTCGCATTCGAGATATTCAAGTCAACAGGTACTAAATATGGCGGCGGCGTATCCAGATCAAAAATAAATGACGAAGGCACAGCATACGCCCGCTGCCCGTTCTGTTCGGAATATTCAATCAGAACATGCGTAATATTATATCGCTGTCCGAGTTCAGAAATAACTTCAGGCGATTCATTCGGCATCACAACGCCACTCAAGCCCGTAAAATAATAAAGCGCCGCCGGATCGTTAATCATCACGCGAGAATCGGATGGCAAAACGGCCTCAAGCTGCGAATATAAAGCTGGCTTAAAAACAGAGACTCGCCCGTTCCCTGCAAAATTGAGGCTCAAAAATATTGCCAAAAGTACCAATCCAACAGAAAAAATAGGCTTTGCGGTACGGGGCTTCCAAGCACGACGGCGTTTCGCCATCCAATCTATCGCATCATCTAGCCCAACCACGCCTAACGCCGCCCAAAATGGAACGAGCGCCGCTGCGGAATGAAACAAGCCACCGCGATAACCCGGAAACGGAAAAACAAGCGTCATCACAAAATGCAAGCCGAGCGCATACAGCCAGAATCCCCGCAAAAAAGCCCCACGCCGCCGATTCCATAATCCTATCAGCATCAGCGGAGCCATGACGACCAGCCCCTCAACCGCGATGAACGTGCCGAAATTACTGATTAACGCCGTCCAACGCGCTTCGATAAAAAGGCCGATTCCATCTGCAAACACAATCTGTGGACTGGCATCGGCTGGATAACTAAATAAGTCGTTATATTCGGTGAACCATGCCGCTTGAAAACCACCAACAGGCAGCGGCGAACCCATCACATCCAAATTACGCAAAAACCAAGGACTCATAATGAGTAAATAACCCAAGCTGAGTGCAAAAAGCGAAATCGCATAATTTTGTAGGGACACAATATATCGTGTCCGATCATATCGAAAAGGCCATAAGATGACTATCCATCCAACAATCAGCAGCAAAAGGCCATCCGCCCGTGTGAGATGCCCCAAACCAGTGAAAATCCCAGCTAATACAAAATGTCCGACTAGACGAAATGGACTTCGCGCTTCGTCAGGGGATTTTTCTAAAGACTCTATGCCTAGCCCAATAAAAACGAGCGCCAACGAGCCGACAAGGGAATAAGGCACAAAAGTATCTGCTGCACCCCAAAAGCGCACAAAAAACCCGCTAAACAACGTCAACAATCCGGCGACCCACGCATGACGACGGCTGCCGCCTATTTTCCCGCCGAGCCAAAAGCTGACACAAGCCGTCCCTACCAGCATCAAGGTAAAAGGCCATTGGGCGGCGTAATAATTATCCGGCGCATTCAGCACCCACATGCCAAAGGCCAACGTGAGTGATGTAAGAGGCATCCAATAAGTATGCGAAGGGACGACTTCCCCTACCGCGAGACTTTCCGGCGCGTTGATGTATGTCCAAAGATAAGGGTCGGTCAGTCCATCACCAGAGGCAAGCCGATTCGCGGCGTTAAAGTGATAATAGGCATCGGTATATCCCGGTTGCGCGATCATCCCGCGTGTCCATAAAAGGGCGATCATCAGCGCCAAAACTGTGAAAATCTCCCACTCGCGGCGGGAGGGCTTAAATTGCATGACTGCCTACAACCTCGGATTGAATCAGCGGCGGACGCTCCCACCACAAGCGATAGGTGAACAGCATAATCGCTAAAAAGAGAAACGGCAGCGGCACTTGTACTGTTGGATGCTCAAATTCTCCAACTACCGTATAAAAAAAATGTACCCAAGGCAAGATAAACAAGGTCAGCAGAGCCAGCCCCACATAACGATTGCCGCGCCGTCGATTTTTTTCAGTGGCGACTTTTGCCAGAAAGACCAACGGCAAGATAAACGTCACAAAATGCGGGCTTGCGGTGCGCGGCGCGACGAGATGCGTAATGACCAACGTAAGTGCAATCGTCCACATCAGCCGTTCTGTTTTTTTGCGTAACAGGACTTCCACCCATGCCCACAAGACCAATAGATAACATGAAGCAGTCAAGATCACTTCTAGGACATCCCCGATGCCTTGACGACGCAATCCCCATAAGCCCGTCGCCGGATCAATGCCTAGTTCGCCCCAATGCGACACAATCCATACGGGCGAACCCAACTGTGTATATTCTGGATACTGCGTAACTTGCTTCACCCAATCACCAAACCACGACGGTACAAGCAGAAAAGAAGCCGCGAGTAATATCCCAAAAGCAATAACAAAAGCACGCACAAATTCCCAACGTCGATAGCGCAGCGCCCATAAAAGCAAAAACGGCACGATTAAATACCCCATTTGTGGTTTAAAGGTCGAAATCGCCAACGCTACCCCTGCGATTCGATCATGATCTTTCGCCAATGCCCACAATGTCAATATTTCCAGCGCATACACCAGCAGCCCCAACTGCCCTAACAGCAGGCCGCGCATCGCTGGATAAAATAACAACAGCCACACCATCAAAAACGGCAAAAGCCATGTTGCAGGCCGCCACTTAAACATCTGAATCAGCAAAAAACCCGCGCCGAGCAAACATACCTCAAGCACGACCATACAAATCGCCGCCGCCCACGCATAAGGTAAATAAACTAAAGGCCAAACCAGAAAAACGGTATAAAACGGATACACGAACAAGCCAAGGTCTTCGCCCGGCTGCGCTTCATGTCCATAAATAATCATCTGAATATTGAAGCTGGCTTCATCACCATACGGATTCAGCCCATCCACCCAATAAGAACGCGCCCCTTCCCACCGCGACAAAAAATCGTTATGTCCCGGATAGCGCGATGTAAAGGCGGCATAGGTGGCAACGACAGTTGCCGTAAACAAAGCTAACCCGAAAATGATCGCTATCACAGTTGTTTTATTTATCGCAAAACGCCGATTGCTCACAGGGAGAGTGCTTGATGACATGCTCAATCCTCAAATAAATCTGCTTCCAAATTGTTGTGATAATTAACAATAGTGATTATTCAATACTGAAATAATCACGATCCACCTTTTTCACAACATAAGTGGCTTCAACACTGATACCAACACCGTAGTCAATCATCAATTGGGCAAGTTGTTGACCATCAATCAAGATAACTTTAAGATTTTGCATACTTTCCGCGTAGTCTTTAGCCTCTTTTGAGAAGCGAGAAGTTGTAATTAGCACACCTTTTGTGGCTCGTGCGCCCATGAGACTTCCGACAAAATTCTGAACGGTTGGTCTACCTACTACATTATCTTTAGCCCATCTTTTGGCTTGAATATAAATGATATCAAGGCCAAGTTTATCTTCTTGGATAAAGCCATCTAAGCCACCATCGCCGGATTTACCAATATGGTTACCAGCCCCTTCTAGGGAGCCACCGTATCCCATTGAGAGTAATAGATCGATAACTAACTTTTCAAAAAAAGTTGGGGATGAAGTGAGAATGAATTCAAGTAACTCTTCGGCTAAATCTCTTTGCAAACTCTGGTAAGTAGTATAAATTAACTCCTTTGGCGTTTGTTCAGAAGCAATATAAGCTGTTTCATCAATACTTGCTCCTTTACCAATTTTGGTTGGAGTAGCAAATTGCGCGAACTCGGGAAAGCGCATCAAGTAATTTCTATTAAGATCGGCGGGATTTACCCTTAAAACCTCTAATCCCCGCTCTGTTACTTGAAAGACGCCTCTACCTTTACTTTCGATCAAACCCGCCTTTTTAAGATAAGTTTTAGCCCATTGAACACGATCATCAAACTTACGCTTGCTGCCTGTAGGTAATAATTCATTTCTTTCTTCATCGGATAGCTGCAAATATTCGCCTAAAGCATCTATAGCATCGCTAATATGATGTTCTTTATTGTCTTCTGTGAATTGTAAAAGCGGAAGCATGAGTTTGTCGTAGGTTGGTATAGTCATTTTTATCTCATTAGTTAAGGCTAGGAATAGGTTCTTGCCGCAGCTTTTGATACAGCGCCACGCACAACCCGACCAGAATAAGCGTCCGCACAATCACGAGTACCGCGAAAGGCATCACCATCGGCCCCACAATCTCGCCGCCTGTATCACCTGTACGGATAAACAATACCGGATACTCGGTGAATACAACCATACTCAAGACAACCGTAATCAATACACCGTTTTTGGTCGGGAAGGCCAGCAGCACCAGCGGCACAATCTGCGCCAACCATTGCGGACTCCAGCCTTGCGCCTGCAAAAAGAAGATCAGCAGCGTGATTGTCATAAACGCGACTAATCCGCGATCATCAAAGCGCCTCGTGCGTAAAAAAACGAACAACCCAATCGCTGTGGCAATACCCAACCGAATAAATGACGGGATCACGGGTGGATTGCCTTGTAAATCATCGGCGGTAGTTGGGTCAAAATGACTTTCCACCGTCCCGAAATTGCCAGTCCGCGTATTGCCATCGATCAGCGCCCACACGGTTTGATAGGATGCTTTGCCGAACTGTGCAGTCAACGAGGGCAGTGTCATCTCGGCATTTTGGGCGAAAAGCGGCAGATAGACCAGCATAAACAATCCCGCCGCAATCGCTACAAAACGCACCGTAACTTTCCAATCTCTAAAGCGAAACACCGCGCCGAACAACAGCGCCGGAGTGAATTTAGTCAATGCACCGATGGCAACCGCCACCGCCGAGCGATCTTCCTGTTTGGCAAGCAGCCAATACAAACCAAGCAGCAGAAAAAACGCCACCATATTTTCAAAATTCCACCAGAGAAAAATCATCGGTGCGATTGAAATCGCATAAATCCACGCCAGTGTTATCCCCGTATTCGCGCCATAAAGCCGCGTTCCAATCCTCCGCATCAGAATCAAGTTGCCTGTGTCGAAGGCCAACAAAATCAGCCCAATTGCCATCGACCAGCCACCATAATTGATGTTTTCACCCTGCAATTGATACACCGTCGTCGTCAGGAAATACCAGACAGGCGGGAACTCGCTCCACCAATCACGGAACGGATAAAAGCCATCATCCGTCAACGCGGAGAGTGCATAATGATATTGGCGATCCCCTCCCGCCCCTATGCCGCGCTCGACTCCATCCGTCACAATCGGCTGATACACCATCAGCAGCATAAGCCGAAAGCTGATGAACAAAATTACGAGCAGCCGAAAATCGCCCAGCAGTCCGGTCAGGGTCATGACAGTGCTATTTTTGGATTCAACTTGCATTATCACTCCAGATCAGATGCGAAGGCACAAAGGATGCAAAGCAGCCCAAAGAAATGGCGGTTTGAGGCTTACTCATCTCGTGTAAAAATAACGGCGAAATCTTGCTCATCTTCATAAAGCAACGTCCAACCGGACGCTTCCCGCAAGCGATTGGCTAGGCCGCCTTTCGCCTCTATAACGACAAAATCAATCGCGTCCTCGTCCAGCACTTCGCGCCAACCATCACCGCCAACAGCCGTTTTTAAATAACGCAGCAGAAATTCATCTCGGTAGAGGTCAGTCCGCCCATCGACATAAACAGGCACATCCGGCAGCGCGAACATCAAATAGCCGCCCCAGTTATAGCTGTTGAACATGCGCCCGCTGAGATTGTTTTCCGCCATATATTCCGCTACATTAACGGGTAAAAACTGCCGCTGTGCCGTGTCAATCGCGGTTGGAGACCATACCGACGCGATCACGGCTAACGCCCCAAACAGAATCACCCCCAGCAAAACCGCATTAAGCCGTGCCTGCCGCCGTGTCACGCGCTGAATCGGCTTAAGGATCCACCCGCGCTCTTGCAAAGCAGCGTCCACATAGTGACTAAAAACAGGCGTTGCCACCACTGCGAATACCGCGATATTGCGTCCCGCCAGCAAACCCATAAAGGCTGTGCCGCTGAACAGGATAAAATCTGTCCAATCGAGCTTTTTACTACTCGCGCCCACCGCGCCGAGTGTCCCCAATAACAACGCGATAAAAGGCCATGTCTGTCGCTGCTGAAAATTGGGCGAATTCCATTCCTGAATATAATCGCGCAGCGCCCCAATGCTGACCGTCTGCAACGGGACAAGCAGCATCTTAACGCCATAAGGATTAATGACCAACGCCGCCACCGAGAAGAGCGCGACCAAAATCAGCTTACGAACCCCTTGCCACGAAATAACATCCTCGCCGCCGCGATTAAAAAGATTGCCAAGGATTTCCCCGGTGATGACCCCACCGATGAAGATAAATCCAATCGAAAACCCCGCGTGTAAATTGCCCCAGACGAGCATAATCAACGGGATAAACCACAAATTGTCAATCTTTTTATGTTTATACGAATAAAGCAAATATAAAATGACGGTACTGAGGAAAAACGAGATCATCTGTGGACGTGCCGACCAGAAAACCGCCGCCGTCGAAGCGCCCAGTACCAACGCAAATCCCCGCAAATAGACATTCCCATGGCAAATGCGATAAATAAAAGCCATGCCGCCTGTTGCCAAGACCGCCGTATACAACGACAAGCCGATATTGCCTGCCAACTGCCACACCCCATAAAGGATAAGCTGCGACCCCCAGCTATGATTGACCCAAGGTTCGCCCTGTTTGGTAAATGAAAAGGGATCGCTGTAGATCATGCCATGTTGCAGCGTGTATTCCCCGCTGTGGATATGCCACCATGTATCGGTGTCTATTGGAATGCGCGTCGCCATAACGAACAGCAGCGCGAAGATCGTCACCAGCATGACTCGCTCAATTGTCAATCCACGTAAGGCGAATTTACCCATGCCACACCCTTTACTGAGTCCGATCCTCTACCAATGTACAACTTTATCCCGTGAGTAACCGTTAAGAAGAGTTTTCCAGCAGATAAACCAAAAGAGGATTGGCCGTCGGATAATATACTTGCGGCAAAAATTGGCGCGGTGCAACATAACGCAAGGACAACGCATAACCAAAATTTATGCCATTCACGTAATCTTGTCGTCCTATTCCCGGCGCGATCAAAGACTGTGCTTCATCAAATTCACTCAGTGCGCCTGCTTCGTCGCCCGCATAGCGTGCCAACCAGCCGCGCCCCAAATGAATCCACGCTTGGTCTTCCTCGGTTTGGCTCAACAAGACCGCCTCCGCGATTAAATCCTCGAAATAATCAGCAGGAGGCGGTTCATAAATCAAGCTAATCGCTATCATATAAATGACAGTATTCGCTGTTGTTGCTTTTTCCCTTGAGACCCACCATAAATCAGCGAAAGCCTCGTCCAATGTATTCTGGGTGATATAGGCTTGAATAATGCGTTCCGCCATTTGTGCATCATCACTAAGCACTGTCTGCTGAGCGATTTCACGCCGGAGTTCGGTCTCTTGCCACGCCGGATACATAATCGTCCCAGCGGGTAAGGCATTGGCATAGGCTGTCCGTGCGCCTTCTAAATCTCCCGCTGTCTCACGAAAGCTGCCCAAATTAAACCACAACTGCCATGATAACGGTGCAGCTTCAACCGCGTTTTCCATCGCCACAATCGCCTCATCCTGCCGCCCCACCTGCCAATACAGCCCTGCCAAATTGGCCCATCCCACCGCGCTTTGCGGCTCTAGTTTGACAAAATTCTCATAAGCAGCAATCGCGTTTTCGGCGGAATCCAGCGTGGTGAGGCTCGCCATACCATAAAGAAAGCCTTGCTGTTGATGATAAACCGACAGTGCCGGATCAGCATCAATCGCCGCCTGCATCTGCTGCGCCGCACCGCGATAATCATCCTCATTGACCAGCAGCAGCGCATCGAAATAACGTGAGACAACTCGCGCACTCCAAAATCCGCTGCCCAAAAGCAAAACGCACAATCCGACAATCGCAATCGGATGACCCAAGCGCCGCCATGTCGCCGTAATCGGGACAGGCTTTAAGGGAGCAGTTGCTACAATCAGCACAAGCATCCCAGAAAGTGCAACCGTTACCATCATAAAAGGCGTATCCGTCAGATGATGAACACCAAATCCGACGACAGCGGCAGTTGATCCGGCTAAGGCCGCCTGATCTTTTAACGTGACCTCGCGCCAGTTTCGCCGAATCATCCCTAACGCAATAAACACGGTGACGAACATCGCTATCAGCCCAAACACACCCAACTCCGCTGCGACATTTAAAATCACATTATGGGCGTGGCTGTGCGGCTGCTGCGGCGGCATGGATTGGGAACGCTCTAGGCCGCGACCAAACGTAAATAAGCCGTGTCCGGTTAGCGGTTTTTCGACAAATAAATCAACCGCGACCCGATAGATGTTAAGTCGTAAATCGCTTGAACGCCCGCCTTGGCTAAACGATTGCCAAAATAAGACCCCGACCAAAATCAAAATAACCAAAATCGCCAAGAAACCAGCAATGAGACCATTTTTTTGTGTCGGTACGAGGCTGACCCACCACACACGCAAACGCGACCAAGAAAGTAAATCGCGTTGATGCAAAACCATCAATCCGAGAATGCCAAGCGCTGCCCCGCTGCCTAACCATGCCCCGCGTGAAAACGTAAAAAACAGGAGCAGTCCCGCCACCAGCGTATAAAAACCCATGACGATGCGCTCCGCCGGGTTGCGTGGAAAAGCCGCCCGTCCCGCTGCCAACGCGATCAATACGATGAGATATGCGCCGAGTGAATTGGGATTGCCAATCGTACTGCCGGGGCGTGGCAGCCGAAATTGTGCCAGATCAAAACTTGAACTGCCAAGCTGGATGTAACCAAAAATCAAAACGAGCAGTCCCGCGAATAAAAACGCATCGACCAGCAATCCGCGTTTTAATGCGCCATTCGCCAGCGCATCCTGCACGATATACCACACGCCGAGATATACCCCGACGAACCACAACCCAATAAGAATTCGCCGCCAAACTTCGCTATTCGCCAGCAGAGATAACCCAAACGCCATCGCCCATAAAATCAGGACGTTATCTAATGAAGTGCGATACCAAATCCATTTTTGCCGCCAGCGCGTTACCAGCCATAGGGCGACAATAATCGTCATTAAAACAAGCGTCACCCACTTGATCTGAGGCAGCACCACGCCGTTAAACGTCCCCCCAAACGGGAACAAATAGGCAAAAAATAAAAACAAGCCAGCACGAGGAAGAAGACTTAACCGTCGCATTAAATAAATCCGTGTACAATCAGGCGCAACAGAGAGGATGATACACCTAATGTCAGAGACACGCACTTCAATTCGCGCTGAATTTCCGGGTTTGCTGCTGCGCCCCTGGTTCATTGTTACGCTGGCCTGCTTGATTTATTCGCTGGCTGTCGTCGCGATGAATAACGGTGATCCGCTGGCCTTAGTCACGATTGGCACACGTTTCAGCGAAAATCTTTCGGTGGAATCCGGCGGTACGGAAGGTTACGATGGGCAGTTCGTCTACTACATCGCCAATGATCTATCGACAGCAGCCCGTTTTATCCGTCAAGGCGATGATGTACCCGCCTATCGTTTTCAGCGGATTTTACTGCCTGCGCTGGCAATTGTTTTTTCGTTAGGTCAAGCCTCACTAATCCCTTGGGCGCTGTTAATCATCAACCTTATCGCATTGGCGGCAGGTACAGCGCTGCTGGAAAACCTGCTCCGGCGGTACAAAGTCAACCGCTGGTACGCCCTCGGCTATGGCTTCGCATTAGGGACATTCGGCGCGGCACGGTTGAGTTTGCCGGAACCGCTCTGTTATGCGCTCGTCTTGGGAGCAATCGTCCTCGCAAAGCGCGAAAAATGGCTGATGAGTGCGGCATTGTTTGCATTAGCGGTGCTGGCGAAAGAAACTGCCCTGCTATTTGTCGCGGGCTATGGGCTTTATCTTCTAAGCCAAAAACAGTGGCGGACGATGATTTTGTTCGGCCTGATCGCAGCCACGCCCTTTGCACTCTGGCAAATCATTTTGCGTTGGAAGTTCGGTGCTTTTGGCGTGGGTTCAGGCGGGGCGCTGGCAACAAGTTTTGAGGTTATCCCCTTCGGCGGCATCTTACGGATTTTGATCGGCGCGGGAATTACTTATGAAGCATCCGTGCTGCCATTTGGGAATCTGCCTTTCATTCATACTCAGACGGCATTTATCCCCGGCCTACTTGTAATCTTTTTGATTTTTTTGCTTCTCTTGACTCCATTTGTCATTTTCCCGACTCTCTGGGCATTACGTGAAAGCTGGAAAGCCTTTCGCAGCCGCGCCATTACGCCAACCATTGGCCTGCTGTTCGCCAACGCCGCAATTATGTTGTTCGTCCCCTTTTCAACATATCGTGAGCCACTCGGCATTTTACGTTTTGTCGTCGGTTTACAGATCGCCATCTTGGTTTACGCGGCGGAAAAACGCTCTGGACGGACGCTGCTCAACAGTACGATTTACGCTTATACCGTTTTGCTGATTCTCGCATGGGACTTCAGTACACCTCGTTAGCGCCTAACCCAACACACGCTATAATTTCCCTAAAGATGTGATCATAAAAGTGGTTTAAAAGGATACTTTATGTTTGATTATATTATTGTCGGTGCGGGTTCAGCGGGCTGTGTTTTGGCGAACCGCCTTTCGGAAAATCCACAAACGCGGGTACTTCTACTAGAAGCAGGCGGCCCCGATAGCAATCAAACCATCCATATCCCGGCGGCATGGCTAAAAACCCTTCGCAGTGAGGTGGACTGGCAGTATCACACCGACCCCGAACCAAATATGAATAACCGTGAGATGTTCTGGCCTCGCGGTAAAACCCTCGGCGGCACAAGTTCAATCAACGCCATGATTTATATTCGCGGCAACCAATACGATTACGATCATTGGCAGTCGCTCGGCAACGACGGCTGGAGCTATGACGACGTATTGCCGTATTTTAAGAAAGCACAAAATCAAGAACGCGGCGCATCAGCTTATCACAGCGTCGGTGGCCCGCTCAACGTCGCGGATTTAGTCGAAGTGCATCCCTTAAGCGATATGTTCGTCAAAGCCAGCCAAGAAATCGGCATTCCCGCGAATCAGGATTTCAACGGCGCGACCCAAGACGGCGTGGGGGTGTATCAAGTCACACAGAAAAATGGCAAACGCCATAGCACTGCCGCCGCTTATCTCAAACCCGCGATGAAGCGACCAAATCTGATTATCCAAACACGCTGCCAAGCAACAAATTTGATCTTTGAAGGGACGCGAGTCGTCGGCGTGGCGTATCTTTATAACGGCGTAAAGCAAGAATCCAGAGCCAGCCAAGAAGTGATTCTCTCCGGCGGCGCGATTAATTCACCGCAGCTTTTGATGCTCTCAGGCATTGGCGAAGCAACCCATCTTAAATCGCTCGGCATTGATGTCGTGGCGGATTTACCCGGCGTGGGACAAAACTTACAAGATCATCTTGTGGCGGGTGTGCTGAATTACGTCACGAAGCCGGATACCTTAGCGAATGCGACCAAGATCACCAGCCTCGCTAAATATTTGCTGCTTCGCAAGGGGATGTTGACCTCTAATGGCGGCGAAGCAGGCTTTTTCATCAAAACCAGCCCGGATTTACCCGCGCCCGATATTCAATTTCATTTCTTCCCTGGCGCATTTGAAGATCATGGTCGTACCCCCATCCCGCTTTATGGCGGACATGGTTTTTCGCTTGGCGGCTGCGTGCTGCGTCCAGAAAGTCGCGGCTACGTCAAACTCAAATCGAAAGATGCCATGACCGCGCCTGCTATGCAGCCCTGTTACCTCACCAGCGAATCCGACACCGAAAAGATGGTTGAGGGGATTAAACTCGCCCGACGGCTGATTCAAACTCGTGCTTTTGATTCGGTGCGCGGCCCGGAACATCTCCCCGGCGATCAAGTGCAAACCGATGCCGACATTGCCGAATATATTCGCAATCGGGCGGAAACACTCTATCATCCGGTTGGGACATGCAAAATGGGAACCGACTCAATGGCGGTGGTTGATTCGCAGCTTCGGGTGCGTGGGATTCAAGGCTTGCGCGTGGTCGATGCAGCCGTGATGCCGACGATTACCAGTGGCAATACCAATGCGCCGACTATCATGATCGCAGAAAAAGCCGCCGATTTAATCAGGCAGTCATGAAGGACAGCTTGCTAAAATCAAACGCCGCTCATCCGTAGCACTTTGCCCACCGTGCGGAGGACGATATTTAAGTCCAGCAGCAGTGATTGGTGACGAATATAGTAGAGATCATATTCCAGCTTCACCAGCGCATCGTTATCATCGCTGCCGTAGTTATACTGCACCTGCGCCCATCCTGTCAGACCCGGACGCACCACCAACCGCGTCCGGTAAAACGGGATTTTCTCGGTCAGGCGCAAGACATGTTCGGGGCGTTCCGGGCGCGGCCCCACGATGCTCATATCACCACGCAGGATGTTAATCAACTGAGGTAATTCATCCAGCCGTGTTCTCCGCATCAAACGCCCGACACGGGTCACACGCGGATCACCGTGACGGCTAAAAACAGCCCCACTCGCGGACTCGGCATCCTGAACCATCGTGCGAAATTTAAGAATCTCAAATTCTCGTCCATTGAGGCCAAGCCGCTGCTGTCGGTAAAAAATGCTACCCGGCGAATCGAGCCGAATCAAGATCACCAGCGGCACAAACAAAATCAACAAAATCAGCAGCCCCATCAGAGAAAGCACGGTGTTCATCACCCATTGAATCGCAGGATATGGGTTAAAGATTGAATTTCCAGCGATAGGCAGCACCAGCGCCCAGTTGCTATTCACATGCTGCACCGGAACGCGCCCAGTGAGTTTTTCATAAAGCAGCGGCATAGGCGTTAGGGTAACGCCACGCTCGTAGGCTTGCATTAACGCTTGGAACACATCGCCAGTTAAATCTGGTACGGAGATAAAAATAATCTCGCTGATTCGATCTCGCAAGACAAAGTTCATTAAATCACTGCCTGTCCCGATCACCGGAACATCCGCGATCACCCGCCCCACATCATGAGCGCCGCCGATAATACCTCGGATGTCATAAGCCTTCTGGCCGTGTTCGGCAATCGCCTGTACGATAGATTCAGCCGCCCAATCCGTGCCGACGATCAACACATGCCGTGCCTCGCTTGCCCACCCAATTAACGCCGGATTGACTAATCGCCATATCCCGATGAGCAAAAAAGAGGACACGCCATAATAAATGATGAACAAACGCGGCAGCGCTTCACGCGGGGAAAAAAAGAACACCAGCAGATACAACACGAGCATTTGCAGCGTAATCAACGCCAGTAGTTGCAAAGAAGCACTACGATCAGCAGCGACCCGCAGCTCGTAAAAATCATTGGCGCTGGCAAGCAGCAGCCATAAGCCGAGCAAAATAATAAACCAGTAACTCTGCGGCAGGATAAATCCTGGGATAAACGGTTCATCCGCTACTCGCGCCCAAATGAATAATGCGATGAATACCGAAGCAACCACCGCCAGCGCATCACCCGCCATCAATAACAGCCGCCGCTCCGAAATCCGCAGTTGTAAGCGTTTGCGGCGGGGAGAAGGAGAAAATAACATCTAAGATTTGACCTGAAAAGCTAAGGAATCACCGACAGTATAGGGACATAGAGATAAAGTGTTACACTGCCAAACTGCTGAACTTCTTCCAGCAACTCAATACAAGGTGACTTGCCGATTTGGTTCTCCTGCGGCCCAACAATGACATAGCGCACCGTATAATTTCCCTCTGCGCTGATGTCCCCATTGAGCAGCGGTAGACAGTTGTCCATCGTTTCACTGCCATACCAATCCAATACAGCACGCCTTTTTCCCCCGCCTTCTAACGTCATATTTGGATGTCCGTAGACGATACGTCCCCCTGTCCGTGATGGCAACCATAAGGATGTGTTGGGGGAGGCCAACACGACATCACCCGGTAAAAGCCGATCTTTTAGCCACTCAAAGGCACCTACATAATCACGCTCTAGCACAAGACCAGATTTTGAACGCAGTTCTGCCGAAACAATAGGACGGGTCGGAAGAAACAAGACAAAAAAATGACTACCCGCTAGTAAAGGAATGAGGCCGACCAAGATGCGATAACGCCAGCGGCGGTTGATGCGCTGAAACCAAAAATCTTCTATAGCGCGAGTGGCAAAATAAGCAATCGGAATCATAATTCCAACCACAAATCGCTGCTGAACACCTGTCGGCAAATAGACCAACGCCACCATCACCAGCAACCACACCAACATAAATTGATCGCCGTAGGCTTCGAACTTTCGTACACCGCGCCATAACCCCGGTAGGGCAATCAACAGCGGCAAGCCGAAGCTCAACACAAATATCCAAGGTGCAGCAGGCGGAATCGCGTTTTCTTGATGGTAAATTCCACTAATCACCGGATTATAGATCAGCACCGCTAGATAATAAGCCAGAACAGGCAGCGCCGGAACACTAAACCAGAGCAACCAGCGCCATTCACGCTCACCAAAACGCCGCTGTTGATAGCTGTAAATCAGCAAATACACGAGGAACGCCAGCGCTGCCGAAATCAGTGCCAACGGATAAACGAAAACAAGGCTGATACTGAGTAAGAAGATAATGCCGCCGCCATTTTGCGCCCCTGGCGTTTCGGACATCCCCGGCTTAAAAGCTGTGACGACCACGCTCGCAAATAAACAAAGACAAGCAATTGCTAAAGGAAAATGAATATTGACGAGCGTACTATAAAAAGGGAAGGCTTCTGGCGAAGTCAGGTCAAGATAGGTGACATTACCCATAAGAACGCCCAGCACCCACCCGAAACCTGAACCGACTGCTGCGAACAAAAAGAAAATACGACGAGTTCGCAGGCGCACCCAAATCACCGCCGCCATCTGGTAAATCGCCATATACATAAATAGCGATGCCGCTGCGCGTCCAATATGGAACATAATAACTGGAGGCAGACCTGTCAGCCGAGAAAGCTGCCCTAAAAAGGCGTAAATTGCATTAAAAAGTGTAGCACCGTGTGGCTCAGGGGTTTGGAGAAAATGGGTTAGCCAGTGTCCATCTGCGCCCTGAAAAATTTCCGAAAGATAAACTGCACTGTTCTGATAATCATGCAGCGCACCCATAAATCGCCAAGGTGTATTATCAATCGCCGCCAGCACGATCCATAAAAATGGCGCAAAAGCCAGCATAATCAACATGCAGCTTACCAGAATAACCCAGCGCCATTCTGAGGACGCGACATGTCCGGTATATCCTGATGTCATAAACCAACCTTGAGTAGTTTGTTAGGCTTCCAGCGCGATATACACTACAATAGCCTATAATTAGAAGTTACGCAGTTGGCAGTTGGCACTCATTAGTTTTTAGTCAAAGCAAGCCGTAAGGAAAATCTTTGTCTTTACTAAAAACTACAAACTAACAATTTTTACCACAAAACTTAGGCAACTGCGTAAATCCTATAATAAGACATAAGGCTTGAGTGTCACTATTCCAATTGTACAGTACAACGCTTTCTTGTACACATACGTGTATACACCGCTAGGATTAAATTTATGAGTCAGGCAGAAGTGCTTTACAACCTCCAAAAAATTGATTTGCAAATCATCCGTGTCAAAAAACGATTGAACGAAATCGCCTTATTACTCAAAGACAATGTAGCCGTTACAGAGGCACAAACTCAGGTTGCCGCCGCCGAAAAAAAACTTATCCCTTTAAAAACGCAAGCCCGCAATCTTGAATTTGATATTCAATCCACTGTTGAAAAATCCAAAGGGACAGAGGAACTCCTCTACAGTGGGCGCGTAAAAAACCCAAAAGAGATGCGCGAGATGCAGCAAGAAATCGACTCCCTTAAAAAACGACGCGGCGACCTCGAAGATCGCTTGTTAGAAGTGATGATGACGGTTGAAGAAGCTGAAGGCGAATTACAAAACAACCAATCCAACCTGATAACGTCCCAATCAGCTTGGGCAAACCAAAATCAAGCCCTGCTAGATGAACAAGCCAAATTACAAACACAACTCACTGCCGAACAAGAACGCCGTAAAACCGCTTTGCCAAACGTTAAGCCAGAAAGTCTCAAGATTTACGATACGCTTAAAGGCAAGAAAGCCAATCACCCGATTGCGCTCATGCAAGACCGAAGCTGCGCGGCTTGTGGCATCGAGCAAACCTTAGCTATTGTGACCGAGGCAAAACGTGGCGAAACCTTGGTCTACTGTCTCAATTGTGAACGCATCCTCGTTCCGCATAATTAAATTCTGGAAGGTTTAGGACTTATGGTCGATATTAACCTGAACTTCAACGACTTCAACGCAGAGAGCTTCGGGATAGGTTTGGCGGCAGGCTGGCTAACGGCCTATGGGGTTTATCGCGCCCGGCATGTGTTGGGCGCAGCGCGGACTTCCCTCTCGCAGCAGGCAACCAGCGCCCAAAATTTTGCTACACGCAGCGCCGACAGCCTTTATATCGAAGATTTACTCAGAAGTTGCGAGAGCAATCACCTCGCAGGCAAAACCACCAAATTATCCAATTTACTGGTCGAACCGCGTTTTTTGCCTGCTCCGGCTCTGGCCTCTCCGCCCGATGATGGTGAATTACCGAGCGTGTTCCGCGTCGTGCCGATTGTACCGGATTACCCCTATCTCCATGCGCCCTATAACGTCGAAACCCTTTCGATAGAAGACCTCGGCAATGGTGATCGTGCCGTCGCCTTGTTAGGTTTGCCGGGTAGTGGGCGCACCACCGCATTACAAGCGATTGCGCTTTGGAGTTTGGGCAAACTTAATTTCACCGCCCCCATCGACAAAGTGCAACAGCAACTTGATGCCGAAGAAAAACAACTCTCCAACGAAGAACGCTCCAAACGAGTCAAAGAACGCCTCGCTGTACAAGAGATGGCGCTGCAATCTTTGGCAAAAGGCAAAGGGACGGAAGCCAACCCCGATCCGGCTGAACGGCGTAAAGTACCCGTTCCTGTATTCAAACGGCTTACGCCTGTTTATACCCATCTCGCCAATATCAGCTTTACCCCCAATGAGTTTGGTCGCCAGATCGACCCGGCGGAACCGTTGATTCGCGCTGTGCAGCATCATGTGACCAGCACCACCGCCAAAAATATCCCGCGCAAATTGTATGAACGCCTCGCGGAAGGCAAAGTTTTGCTGCTGCTAGATGGTTATAATGATTTACCTGAATCGGAACAGCGGCAAAAACTCGCTTGGTTACAGGCATTTATGGCGGAATACAGCAGCAATTTTGTCATCATTGTTGGGTCGGCAACGGGATACGGCGGTTTAACTCGTGCTGGCTTTACGCCTGTTTTTCTGCGTCCATGGAATGATATTCAGGCCGATGGTGCTGTCGATGGTTGGAGGGAACATTGGCCTCAAATCAGTGGCGCGCGGCGGCGAGCAGGAGCAAAACCTGCCCCGGAAACCATCGGCATGGCGCGTTTGGATAATCGCGGGCGTTCTGCCTTCGAGCAAACCCTCAAGATGTGGTCAAATTTTGAAGATAGCTCACAATTCGATCCCGAAGGTTGGATTCGCGGCGTAATTTCGCGTTATCTGCCCGATAACCAGCCGATTGGGGTTGTTCTGCCCAGATTAGCGCAATTAGCGGCTCTCCAATTGGACGAAGGTTACATTACGCCGGAACGCCTAGAACAAGTAATGTCGGGCAAAATCGCTCAACCGCTAGACGGTTCAACCTCACAAACCGATTTTTCCGAATCCGATGATGAAGTTTCAACATTCCTATCGGAATCTGATGACGATTTAAGCGCCTTTGAGGACGATGATCTTAGCGAATTCGAAGACGATCCCAAGCCTGCCGCACCACAAAAAGCAGCCAAATCCAACGCAGTTGCTAAACCAAAACCTGCTAAAGCCGCTGCACAGCCGAAAACCAATGCTGCCAGGGATCAAGCTAAACTGCTCGCCGCGCTTCGTAAAAGTGGTCTTTTAATCACGTTTAAAGGCGGACGCTATCAATTCCGCCACGCCTTATTTGCAGCCTATCTCGCCAGCCTTTATTTGAAGGAACTCGGCACAGAACAGGTTTTGGATAAATCGAATCAACCCGCATGGCGCAATGCTTTCGTCTATGCCGCCCTTCACATACCCCTAGATGCCGTCGTTAAGGCGCGTTTAGCCGCACCTGCTGATGTGCTGCAAGCCAATGTCTTAGAGATGGCACGTTGGCTGGCTTATGCGCCTCCTAAAGTTGAATGGCGACCTGCCCTGCTCAAACAATTGGGGAATATGTTCGTCGCCAGCAATCAATATCCTCTTCTGCGGGAACGGACGGCAGCCGCCTTAGTCGGCACACGCGATCATAGTGTTATCGTCGCGTTCAAGCGCGGCTTACAGCATCTCGATAATGATGTGCGGCGCTTATCGTGTTTGGGGTTAGGTGCGCTGCGTGATGAGAGCGCAGTCATGGATTTGGGCAATTTGCTTCAGGATAAATCCACCGAAGTCCAACTCGCCGCTGGATTAGCGTTAGGGGCTATCGCCACACCCGAAGCATTAGAAGAAATGGTCGTCGCCCTTACGGATGGTTCGGAGCAGCTACGTCAAGCCATTGCGGAAGCCTTCGCTGCTATCCCCGACGAAGGCTATCCCATCCTGTATGATGCCGTTAATCATGAGGAAATGATGCTGCGCCGCGCCGCCGTTTTTGGCTTGCGCCGTGTGAATACACCTTGGTCATTGGTCTCGCTCTATCGTACTGCGCTGGAAGACGATCAATGGTATGTGCGCTCGGCGGCGGAACAGGCCTTTTATGACCTCCAATATGGGGATGCCGCCACAGGTGTTCATGCCTATCCTGCTGTTGAATCTATTCCTTGGCTGCGCGAATGGGTGGCGTTGCAAGGGGAAGATACCATTAAGGAAATTCAGCAGCCTGATGAAATCTTGTTGATGGCGCTTGAGGAACGTGATCCGCTGGTGCAAAGGCTGGCAGTCGCCAACATCGGGCAGTTAGGGCTGGCGGCACACATCAACACCATCTATACCATCTTAGGGCATCAATCACCCGATGTACGGGATGCGGCATATCGCGCATTAGGCGATCTCCAGTCACAAATTGGGCAGCCTCTCCCCTCACCAAACTAAAGCAGATCTATCCATAGGGCAAGTTATTCCGCTTGCCCTATGGATTTTCCGGCTCGTTCTCGCACAACGTAATCCCATCAAACGTAGTATGGAAAATAAATTGGTCGTCCCCCGCCTGCATGATGATGCGATAGCCATCCGTAACGATCAAGCTGTAAGTTTGGCCTTCCACCGGACAGCCGAGGCTAGAATCTTCCCAGCTTACTGGACTCACCTCAACCGCTTGAATTTCCGCTTCGGGCAGCCCCAATTCTTGTGCTAACCGCCGCTTTGCCAGCCCAACCAATTCTGCCGCTACCGGATCAATCCGTAAGAGAACACTCGTAGAGACATCGAGTAGATCGCTTTGTTGGCATAAACGCACTTCGGTATTCGCCCCATAATATTCATACACCTTCTCATCCACCAGCAAGACAATCCGATAACCAGCAATTCGCAAATTAGCCGCAGGGGTCGCTCGTCCACAATCCAATTGATTGCTGCGCCAACGAACCGCTTCTGTGTAACCGATCTGAATTTCTGAAACCGAAACATTCACCCGCGTGGTCAAATCTTCAATCGCAAGCGTGACAAGCTGGGATTGGGAATCGGTGGAAAGTGTTTCTTCTAAAGGAGTGGACGTTTCTAAATCGCTTGGCGCGACCAATGTGCCTGTCGTTGGGCTTGGCGGAATCGGTAGAGGTGTGGAGGTAATGGTGGGCGGAATCAAAACAAGGGTGGGAACATCAGTGGATAATCCCCCCGTTGTTGAACAAGCCGTTATGAATCCAGCAAGGATGAGGATTAAACAAATCCCGATGCGGGAAAAATTAGGCTTCTGGTGAACCGAGTTTGGTTTCCACATCGGCGGTTGTAATGCCTTCGACGCTGACCAATTTTTCGCTTTTATCCCCACCTGCCACAATTTCGACCTTCCCTGGAGCAACACCCAATCGCTGTGCAAGAAATTCGATGAGTTCTTGATTCGCCGCTGGGTCTCCCGCTGGGGTCGCCTTCAGTCGCACTTTAAGAATGCCATCTTCTTGCAGCCCACCAAGTTCGGTAGTGGCGGAACGTGTGACGACCCGTACAGCAAACGCAACACCGCCTTTGGCATCGGTAATTTCAAATTTGCGACCCGTTGACATAATGAACCTCTCGTCTGTATGCGCGTTTAGCGACTCGATACGCTGTTGATCTACTAAAGATAGTATCACGCGCCGCCTTACAGGACAAGCAGATGCGCTTTACCCCCGCTCAAATCCACAAGTCAAGTCGGTGATAACACGCTACAATAAAGCAAAATACTCACCCAAAGGGGCAAGTTATGTCTGATGAATCCAACCGAGATCGCCCAATGACCGAACAAGAGGCGACTGTTTCCCACAGCCTACGTCGTTTACAACAAGCCGTTCAATCCGAGATGCCCGCGACAATGGCAAAATACGCCATGAGTTCTTTTACCCTCCACCAAGAACCACTCCCTGAAGAGGCTTATGCCCGTGTGTTGGTCTTGGTTTATCCACAAGACCCCTTCGTCGGAGAACCCGAAGTACGCTCGATGAGTACCGCCGATATTGGCGACAGCCTCATCAATTCACGCTTTAAGATCGAAGACAATTCAAGCGAAGCTGCCATCCCGGATGCCGATGGCAATTATCTTTATTGGCCCAATAAGCCGCAGTTCGATCAAGTCAACAGCTTCTATTACGCAACCGTCACCTTGCGGATGCTTGAGCGCTATGCACGGCGAGCGCTCCCTTGGTCATTTCCCACCCCCCGCATAACGATTAACCCGCATATGGGGGATGATGCCAATGCCTTTTATAACGAGTCGGAGCAGCTGCTCGGCTTCCATACATTCACCCTAGAAGACAAAATCATCAGCACTGCCCAAAGCGCCGATATTATCAGTCATGAGACAGGCCATGCCGTCTTAGATGGCTTGCGTAATCTTTATAATGAGTCCTTCGGGTTAGGTTCAACCGCCTTTCATGAGAGTTTCGGCGATATGAGCGCCATGTTGATCGCGCTGCACGATGACTCGTTGGTTCGCCGTTTAATCGAATGGACGCAAGGCGATCTACGTATGGCGAATTTCGTAACAGCCGTCGCAGAACAACTGACCGATGCGCTGCAACATAAAGAAAAATTTGTCCGTCAGCATACAATTTATTTACGCAACGCTCTCAACATCTTCCAAAACGTCCCTTTTGACGAATTGACATATGAGCCGATTGACCCCGAAACCGAGTTAGGCCGCCAGAGTCATAATTACTCCCGTCTTTTTTCCGGGGCATTTTATGACATCCTCGTCGGCATTTATGAGCGATTTAAGCATGAAAGCGAACCCGCCCATGTCGCCCTTTATCGCGCACGGGATACGCTGGGGCGGCTGCTCATCACGGCAGTTGAATTAGGGCCAGTCGGTGAATTGACTTTTGAAGATATGGCGAAGGCGTTTATCGCTGCCGATCAACTCTTATATGATTCGCGGGATTTTCCGGTACTTGTAGAAGTCTTCAGCAAGCGCGGCCTGCTGACTCAAGAAACGGCAGATACCTTTTTACAGACAATGAAAACGCTGTCAGAGGTCTATTTGCCCGAAACACTCAATATGGCGATGGCTTCCGCCTTATTTTTGGAGAAAGAAATTCTTCCCAGCTTAAGCATTAAGCCTGATGACGAACTCCTCCCGATTGGCGCATATCGGAATTCCGCCGGACACGCCTTCTTAACCTATTATTCAACCCGTCAAGTGCTGCTCAATGGGGAGCAGTTTAAGCAGTTCAACGGCGCAAATATCAGCATGTATGGCGGCCTAACCTTGGCCTTTGATACCCAAAATCGCCTGCGGAGTGCCATCTATCGCCCCGTGACGGAAGAGGATATTCGCCAGACGCGCATCATGACAGGCGATCTTATCCAGCATGGCCTCATCGTCGATAATTTAACCCCCTCACAAATTTATATACGGCAGCCGCCCCCTCATGGGATCATTATCCCGCCAACGAGTGCTAATGCACAAACACCACGCGGCAAAGCACGCTTAGTGAAGCTGCCGATTATCGTCGATGTGATTCCTGAGCCGCTCAATAATTTTGCGCGTTACGTTCAAAAAATGTGGCAGCAGACCAAAAAGGATTAATTTTACCAAAAAACGTAACTACTCAGGGGTGAAGCAGGGTTGGGGTGAAGGGCGAGGCGGAAAAAGCATCGACCAAAGCGGAGAACATGGAATAGCCGTGTTTGCGAGCCGTTGAAAGATAGCTACGGACAG
>DAOTTO010000141.1:0-5901 GCA_034437895.1 Anaerolineae bacterium
GTCCCGGCTCGCTGCGCCTGCGCGGTGATCGTGAGCGTTGTTCCGGCGGGAGCGCGGACGAGCCATTCGGCTTTCTTACTGACATCGTGCCACTGACGCAGCCAGGGCGACCATGCAGCTGTGCGTTCATCACGTCCAGCGAGATAGCCAAGCGATTGCGTTCCTTCGCCCATGAGGAGTTCCACCCCATCGCGTAAATCCAATTCGGCGGTGACGCTGCCCGCCGTATGATGCTCAAGCGCCCGCTGCGTGAGATGAGTCGGCAGATACCCCTCATTCTTGACGACGGCAGTGATCTTATACAAATCCGCGCCGAGATGCTGTGCCGTGACGGTTTCCAGCTTGAGCAGCGGCGCACAGGCGGCATGGCGCAGCGTGAACAAGCAGTTTTTGTGCAGCATATCGTGCATAAAGGCGCGGGCTTGCTCAGTAGCCGCCCACGATGCAGGTGGCGGATTGCGGAAAGTGTACATGTGCGTCCAGCCGCCGATTTCGACACGCCCAAACTGCGGATGGTCAAACGGTGTCCAGTCGATAAAGCCTTTGCCGCCCAGATGCTCATCGTTGTACTTCAACAGCTTAATTTCATCCTCGGTGGAGCGCCCACGCACTTGATATTTCGCCGGATGTTCGATTCCCGCCGCCAGTTCGGGATTCCAGAGTTCGGTGGAAAAAGTGATGATGCCCATTTCGTCATACGACCACTGCATGAGCGAGCCTGTGCGCGGTTCGCTGGGATCGGGCGTGAATTCTTCATAAACCGAAATGGTGGGATAGCCCGTGATTTCCGTCCCCATCGCGCCGATGGCCTTATACACCGCCAAATCATAACGCGGCAAAGTGCTGTCGGGCGCGACCAGCGAAGGTCGCAAGTGCAGTCCGCCGTGCGTGTGATAGCACTGCATCCCGGTGATGTTGGGATGATCGAGAAGAAAGCGTGCTGTCGCGTAGGCTTCCGGCTCGGAAAGCGGTGCATCCCCCGCGCCGTACTGACGCTCGCCAGAAATCCAACCCGCCGGATAGTTGCGGTTCATGTTGCCATCACGCGGTTTTTGGATTTCGACGGTCACGCCGTCCCAATCGCCACGTATTTCGCCTTCGCGGTACATGCGATAATACGGCCCATCGTTCATTTCGCCGGGTTTGCGTAAGACCATCAAGCGCGGGTCTTCCTTACTGGCTTTCCATTCACCGCCGGGGTCTTGGATTCGCATCTGCACGATGTAGCCATCGCCGTTGATGTCATGCTGGCATAAGCCTTGCGTTTGTTCTTCGCCGGGGAGATAGCGCCCGTTGCCGCACCAATGATGCGCCGTCGTCAGGCTGATTTCCGCGCCATCGGGATTCACACGCGGTATGATATAAAACGTCAGATGATCGAGCAGCCATGTCACTTCGGCATTGCTGCCGTAATTCGAGAGCAGATACCAGATGGTATAAAGAGCCGTGTGCGATGTGGCGACTTCTTCCGCGTGGACATGAGCATCAATGTAAAAAGCCGGTTTTTCATGATGCGGTGCTGTCGCATTGTTGGTCAGCGTCATGCACCACACATCCCGTCCGCGCCAGCTTTTGCCGAGCGATTCTAGCGTGGCAAGCGACGGATAGGCTGCCGCCATGCCTTGCAGGTGGCGCGTGAGGTCGTCGTAAAGAAAATATTCGCTAAAGTCGAGCGTGTAGGTCATAAAATAGTCGTCCTTTGAAAAATCACGTTTAACCCATCTGAAGCCTAAAAGTGAATCCTATAAAAAATAATCAGGGAAATTTGAACCACCAAGACACCAAGAATTTAGGCGTTAATCTCCGTGCGCTCTGTGTCCTTTGTGGTTAATCCTTTTTTTCTCTCAATCACCCATTGCGAAACTTGGCGTTCTTCGCGCCTTTGCGTCAAATCTTTGTTTTTAACCCTTACCTATCAAAAATTCACAGGTTTGTATGCACCTTCGCCGCATCAGGCCGGACGAACTGCCCCCAACCCGCTTCGCCTGTGATCGCGCCATCCTTAAAAACCGTCCGCCCATTCACCATCGTGCGGCGGATTTTGCCCTGATACATCATGCCTTCGTACAGCTTATCGCAGGCCTTGGCTTGGCTAAAAAGCATGTCTTGATGAATCGTCGTGGTGTCGTTAGGATCATAAATCACCAGATCAGCATCCGCGCCGACGGCGATCACGCCTTTTTGCGGATAAATGCCGAAGCGTTTCGCGCCGTTGGTACTGATGAGTTGAACCGCTTGCTCAATCGACAGGCGGCCTTTAAGCGCAGCATCCATCATCCCAAGCACAAGTTCTTCCACACCGGGCGCACCGGGTGGAGTGCGCCAGATGTCGGTGCGGGCGCGTTCTTTTTCCTCCACCATGAAAGGCGAATGATCGGTAGTGACCGCCATGAGATTCCCCGCTAATAAGCCGTCCCAAATCGCCGCCTGATCTGCATGACTCCGCAGCGGCGGGTTGATCTTGGCATAGGGGCCGACGCGCACATAATCGTCCTCAGTGAAAAACAGGTAGTGCGGACAGGTTTCGCCCGTCGCGGTTGATCCGGTTTGCTTAAAGCGGCGCAAGGCTTCTAATGCTGCTTTAGAACTGACGTGGGCGATATGAATATTCGCGCCGATGGCTTCATTCATGGTCAGGATGATCGAGATCGCCAACGCTTCCACCACAGGCGGACGCGATTCATTATGAGCGGCGATGTCGTTACGTCCGGCGGCGATGAGTTGGGCGGTATTCCATTCCAATAAGGCGTTATCTTCGGCGTGAATCGTGCAGACCAGCCCCGTTTCCTTCACGAGTTGCAGCGCTTGATACAAGCCCTCCGTCGTGGGCAGGCATAAGCCCTCAAATTCGTCAGCACGTCCGGCGGGGGCGGCGGTCATAAAAATCTTAAAGCCAATCGCGCCTTCTTCCGCCATGCCCTGCACTTCCTCGCGCTTAAGCAAACCCGGCGCACCGTATAATGCAAAGTTGACATAGGCATTTTCTTGCGCGAGTGCCTTGCGGCTGAGGAAAATTTCCCGCGTGGCGCAGCACGGCTTAGAGATGGGCATCTCGAAAATGGTCGTCACGCCACCAGCCGCCGCAGCGCGTGTCTCGGTAGCGAAGTCGCCGCGCTGGGGATAGGCTGGGGCGCGGCAGTGGAAATGAATATCCACCGCGCCGGGGAGAAGGAGCTGACCTGCCGCGTCGATATGCTCCTTAGCCTCGACAGGCGTACCGCGTGCCAAGAGCGCCGCGATTTTGCCACCTTTTAGCGCAATATCGAGCGATTCTCTGCCGCGTTCTGTAATAACATCCGCATGGGTAATAACGGTTTCATAAGTCATAAATTCTCACTACCTAACAATAGCGGGACATCGAATATCATTTGAAGCCTTTGAACCACCAAATCACCAAGAATGCCAAGAATTTGAACTTAAATCTCTGTGCGCTCTGTGGTTAACTCTTTTTCCATTTCCAATTTCTTTCACAAATCTCTTAAAACATGGTCGATAAAATGCTGTAAAATTCGCGCCGTCGAGTCTAATTCCGCAATGTCAACATATTCATCATAAGCGTGGGCGACTTCATAACTGCCGGGGCCGAAAATAATCATTTCGCCGCGTGTCACGCTTACCAGATGCTTGGCATCGCTGCCGGGAAGATACCCGATTGGCCCCGGATGATTGTTGAGTTCGTCGCGCACACACGCCATAAAGGTCTGTGCAAGCGCCGACTCGATGGTTGAGCTAAACCAATTCGAGACGAGAAAATCGCCAATGCTGATTTCGGCGGGATGGACTTCAACCGACTGAATCACATCGATCAATTCCTGCTGGACGCGCTGCGGGTCTTCGCCGGGGATCATGCGCCGATCAAGATAGACCACGCACGAATCCGGCACAGCGTTGGCGGTGCTGCCGCCTTGAATCACGCCCACGTTACAAGTCGGTACGCCGACAATCGGATGCACTTGCGCCGCAAGGTCTTTGTGATATTGTTCCAGCGCAAGCACCACCCGCGCCATCGCTGTAATCGCATTCACGCCGCGATCAGGATTGGTGGCATGGACACTGCGTCCGCTTGTCTTGACCGTCGCACGGACGACACCTTTATGCGCTGTCGCCACCTGATTATGGGTCTGTTCGCCCACGATGATAAAATCACACTGTGGCAAATGTCCATTTTCCGCCAGCCAGCGCGTCCCCAATGTGCCGCCTGTTTCCTCTTCCGCCGCCGCGACTAAGATGAGCGTCCCGCGCAGTTGATGGGCTTTTTGTGCGGCATGAATCAGCGTTTGCATCATCGCGGCAAGCGGGGCTTTATCATCGACGCTGCCTTTGCCATAGACACGCCCATCTTCGATAACGGCGGCATACGGATCAACATGCCATTTGGCGGCTTCGTTGTGGGCAATCGGCACGGTGTCAATGTGGGCGTGGAGCATAATGACCGGATTGCCCGCGCCAATCGTGGCGATGACGCTCACAGCTTCCGGTTTGATTTCTGGCGCGAGGGACTGCACGTCGCATCCGGCCTCACGCATCACTTGCGCGATAAAAGCGGCGATGGCGCGGGTATCCCCCGGCAAATTCGGGGAAGGGATGCGGATGAGTGCTTGCAACAATGGGATGAGTTCCAAAAGAATACCTTTAAGAGCTAGGCCATAAAATTTTTAATCGCAGAAAATAGACCCTCGAAAGTAATGTGAAACCATTGAAACACCAAGTCACCAAGAACACCAAGATTTTGAACTTGAGTTTCTGTGTCCTCAGAAATAACGTTGAATTAAAGGGTCTGTCGTAGGGGTTAGGCATACCTCGCCCCTATAAATTTTGACCTGATATTCCTTATTACAACGCCCGGTAACGATCAATAATCGGCTGCATCCGTGCCAGCGCTTCTCGCAGTAAATCCGTCGATTGCAAAATACTGATCCGCAAGTAACCGCCCCAATTTTCACCAAAGCCGGTGCCGGGGAAGATCAAGACGTGCGCTTCTTTCAGCAGCAGATACGCCAACTCGGTAGCGTGAATCCCGGTGGGGGCGCTGTTCGTCCACAAGAAGAACGCACCGCGTGGGTCGCTGTAATCCAACCCCATCGCTGTAAGGCCGTCCATCATCAAGCGGCGGCGCTCGGTATAAATGCGGTGGAATTCGCGCAGCGGCTCCTGCGTCCCATTCAGGGCAGCCAATCCCGCCCATTGGCTGACGCTGGCAGCCGCGCCTGTCGTCGCATTTTTGACCCGTGTCATGGCCTGAATAAAGTTCACAGGCGCAGCGACATAGCCAACCCGAAAACCCGTCATGGCGTAGGTCTTAGAAAATCCGTTGAGCGTAATCGTGCGATCTTCCATCCCCGGCAGCGAGCCGATGCTGAAATGTCGCCAATCGTCATAGATGAATTTCTCGTAAATCTCATCGGAGATGACGATCAGATTATGCTTAATGGCGATATGGGCGATCTCGCGCAGGCGTTCTTCAGTGACGATGCCGCTGGTGGGATTGCTCGGTGTGATAATCAAAATCGCTTTAGTGCGTAGGGTGATCGCCGCCTCAACTGATTCGGGACGCAGATTAAAAGCGTCCTCGTGATCGGTGGGAATCAGCACCATTTTGCCGCCTGCCGCCTCAATCGCCTCATCATACGAGGTGTAGCGCGGATCAGGCACGAGGATTTCGTCATCAGGATCGAGCAGCGCCTGCATAATCAGGAACAAGCCTTCCTGCCCGCCTGTCGTGACGATGATGTTTTCGCGTTCAACCGATAAGCCATTTTCGCGCCGCAATTTTTCCGCGATGGCCTCACGCAGTTCAGGCAAGCCCGCGACGGGCGAAAGTCCGGTTTTTTGCTGACGAATCGCGTCTTCAGCGGCGGCGATGATGTGCGACGGTGTGGCTAGATCCGGGTCGCCGCGCCC
>DAOTTO010000142.1:0-12556 GCA_034437895.1 Anaerolineae bacterium
ATGGTCTTATGTCCATATTGACCCGCGCCGCCTCATCAGCGACGATAAGCCAAAAGCTATCCCCTAACTGCTAATCGCTAAAGGCTGCTCACAATGAAAATTGGCATTCTCGCGCTGCAAGGCGCTTTTATTGAACACGCAAAAATGCTCACCGCATTAGGCGCGGAGGCCGTCGAAGTCCGTCTGCCCGAACATCTGGACGGCCTCAATGGGCTGATTATCCCCGGCGGTGAAAGTACCGTGATCGGCAAGCTGGCGACCAGCTACGGCTTAATCGACCCGCTGCGAAACTTCGCCCAATCCAAACCGACATGGGGAACATGCGCGGGGATGATCTTCCTCGCCAAAGACATCGGCGATGATCGTCAGCCGATTTTGGGATTGATGGACATCAGCGTAAATCGTAATGCCTTCGGACGGCAGATCGACAGCTTCGAGGCTGATCTGGATATTTCGGTTTTAGAAGGCGAACCGTTCCATGCCGTCTTTATCCGCGCACCTATTGCCACTGCTGCCGGAAAAGATGTGGCTGTTCTGTCTAAATTGGATGAAAACCGCATCGTCGCCGCCCAACAGGGGCATTTGCTGGCGACAGCTTTCCACCCAGAATTGACTGATGATCTCCGCTTGCACAATTACTTCTTAAAAATGGTGAAAAATAGCTGATTTTTTTGCTATTTTGTGGTTCACTATTGGTTATCGTGTGATAAAATACCGCCCGCTAAATTGACCATGCTAAGTAGAAGACATTTTAGGTGCGAGGAATCATGAATAACCAGCCCATATTTAACCAGACCTATCAAGCCATCAAATCCGGGCCAGGCAACAAAGTAGACGAATTTGAAGGGGAAGCCGAGTTCGTTGAAGTGGATATCGAGGACATCGAAGATACAGCGCTGGAGGATGATCTCGAAGACGAACTCGATATCGAGGACGATCTTGAGGATGACCTCGAAGACGACCTTGAAGACGAGGCCGAGATCGAAGACGAGATCAAGGTTATCGAAGATGAAGAAATCATCAATGACTCCGGCTATGATGTGGACGAGTTTGATGACGACGACGATCTTTATGACGACGACGATGATGATTTAGATGATGATGAAGACGATTACTACGAAGACGATTATGAGTTTTAATCGTATCGTTGGCGCATTCGTAAAAAGCTAAGGACGAGGTGCGCCTCGCCCTTAGTGAGACATTATCAAGAAATCGCTTCTGGTACTTCTGTCATAAAAATTTTGCCAGGATTTAAGATGCCGTTGGGGTCAAGGGTGTGCTTAATTGCCCGCATGACTTCGAGCGCCGCACCATGTTCTTTCGGCATATAACGCGCCTTACCAATCCCGACCCCGTGTTCGCCCGTTGCCGTCCCACCCAATTCCAGCGCCCGTAAGACGATCAATCCGTTGCATTCCAATGCTTTGGCATATTCGGCTTGATCTTTATACGGAAATTCCACATGCACATTGCCATCGCCGGCATGACCAATCATATAGGCGGTAATGTGATGTTCCTGCTTGATCTGTTCGACATAGCCGATCAAAGCCGGATACGCGCTAATTGGCACCGCAACATCGTTGATAAAAAACTGCTTATCAGGATGCGAGCGCACCATAATTTCATAAGAATGATGGCGAGCGTGCCACAATTTTTTGCGCTCAGTATTATCCGTTGTTGATTTAAAGCTGATCGCGCCCATTTCGTCGCAAATATCCCGCACCGTCGCCAGTCCTTGTTCGAGTGTGGCCTCATGTGCGGCATGGAATTCCATAAACAGCGTCGGATAATCGACCAGATCGACCCCTTCTGTCTCGCGCAGCATTTTTGTGTGGGCCGAGTCGATCAGTTCCAAAGCGGCTGGATCAAGCCCACTCCCTCTTACAGCAACAACTGTTTCGACGGCGGCTTGAATATTTGGGAAGGCCGCCACAACTGCGCTCATATACGCTGGAATCGGCACGAGTTTGAGCGTCGCCTCGGTAATCACCCCCAAAGTCCCCTCACTGCCAACGAACAAATGCAGCAAATCATAGCCTGACGACTGTTTAACAGAACGTGAGCCGACCTCAATCAACTGTCCATCCGCCAACGCGACCTGCATCCGCAGCACATTATCTTTGCTCGCGCCATATTTCACCGTGCGGATTCCGGCGGCATTATTCGCCAGCATCCCGCCGATAGTGGCATTCGCGCCGGGGTCGGGCGGGAAGAATAAGCCGTAGCGAGTCAATTGGGCATTCAAGTCCTTATGCCCAATTCCCGGCTGTACTGTCACCTGAAAATCGTCAGCGTGGACTGCGATAATTTTATTCATTCGCTCGAATGAAAGCGAAATCCCGCCAAAAAGCGGAATCGGGTTACCTTCCAGCGATGTCCCTACCCCCCAGGGCGTAACCGGAATGCGATTCTCATTGGCGAGGCGCAAGACTTCCGCCACCTGCTGCGCCGTTTCCGGCCAGATCACCACGTCCGCCGAATGCGCCGGATGCTGCGATTGGTCGCAGGCGTGAAGGTCAAGATCAGCCTTCGCCGTACTGATGTTTCCTGTTCCTACGAGGGAAATTAATTGTGTCAGGAGGTCTGATGATAGCGATTTAAATTTAAGACTCATTGACTTAGTAAACCTTCTGGTTGTGGCGTTGACGTGAACGCAACCGACGTAAATCACGATGATGTTTTGCTTGCTGATTGAAAGTACGATCAAAATCGACTTGATTTATTTCAGGTCGAAAAAACAGCTTTTCTACCTGATAACCTTCACTATGAAGCCGTTTCACCGCTTCCTGATAATATGTGTAATTGTTGTCGATCAAAATACAATTCCGCCCTAGCGACATCGCAGCCAGTCCCGTCGTTCCGCTTCCGGCAAAGGGGTCTACAATCAAGCCGCCCTCTGGCGAAAGTAAATTAATGAAAAAAGTCGGTAATTCCATTGGAAAAACTGCGGGATGTCCTTTATTTCTACCTACAACCGCCGCCGTAAGTACATTCGCTGGTAAAACAGTTTCTTTGCCTACCCAACGAGAAAGGTCACGTCCAAAGCCACTGTTATTGGCAGAGTTATGCCTGCTGAGGTCATTTTCCCCTAATTTCTTGAGCCGTGTTTCCACCCAATTCCCAATCGGTTTACGCACTGCATCAGGATTAAAATAAGGGCGCTTGGATTTGGCAAGATGAAAACAATATTCCCACCCATCGCTGAGACGATTAGGCCATCTGCCCGGCATGGGATTTGGCTTGTTCCAAATATAATCATCAATCGCGTACCAGCCACATTCAGCTAAGGCTTCTAAAGTCCGCCAAACATAGCGATGGCGCACCCCATCTACCACTTTATCTTTAATGTTGATGACAAGGCTGCCCGTTGGCTTGAGGGCTTGATAAAATGGTTCGTGAAACGTGATAAACCAATCGACAAATTTATCGGGATGAATGCTGTCATAATGTTTTTGTCGGGCATCGGCATAAGGGGGCGAAGTCACAATAAGATCAACCTGCCCTGCATATTGTTTTAGCGCTTCACGGCTGTCGCCATAAATCATCAAGCAGGTCGCATCCAGTCTTTGAATAGAAATACCTTCCAATGTTTCGCTCATTTTTTCTTACCCCTTTTTTGCTTGGGTAGCTGACCACAGAAAAAGCGCACCAATTGATGAGGGTCATTAAAATTGCCTAACTCATCTACTAAACCAGCTTCAATACAGGCTAACCCGAAAGCATCAAGCAGTTTATCGGGGACTTCAAGTTGGGTTGATAAATCCCTCGACTGATCTGAATCAATCAGGACATCGAGAACAATCGTCATGATTTCAGCAAAAGAGTAATTCGCAAAAAACGACCAGAAATAATCAGGAAGCCAAACCTCGGTATTCACTGAATGAGGCATTTTTGTCTTTTGATCACGTATAATACGCCTACCACTTCCACTCGTATCCATCGTGATACCGAAGATACAGCAGTAAGCACCCAATTTGTTCCGGTCATTCTTAGCAAAATTTTCTAACGCTTGAATCGCTTTAGGCCAATCCTGCCCGCCCAATGTATCGCTGCGGTTTTTGACGGAAACATAGAGGCTCAAAGGGGTACGTGCAGCATCAAGATACTCTACAACAATGCTAAAATCACCTTCAGCAATTGCAATACCAGAGACATTTTTAAATCTGCCTGAGTTTTGAGCGCATTCCACGGCTAATTGTTGATAACGCCAGCCGGAATTCATACGTTCCTTTTGTAAAGTGCGATTGCGGAATAATTCGATACCAACAACGCGATAATTTTTACCATACATTTGATGTGCTGTAGAAGCCGGATCGCTTGGATATTTCTTAAAATAGCTAAAAAGTTTTTTACCCTCTTTCTGGTAAATTATCTCTAGTTCTTCTGGCGTTGCTTGCAGCGGAATTGCCAGTATTTCACGGCTGGATTTGCCATTGGCATATTGTATAGCCTTAACTGCCAGTTCTTTCAGCCGTTCAATCGGGATCTTATAAGAGTGTTCAACCAACTGAGAATCATCCAGACAACCATAATAAAGGCTGTTTTCATCCTGAATACGTGGGTAATCCTGCGGTATAGTTTGTGAGGTTTTTGCCATCTGAAATGATCGATCAAACTTAAATAGGAATACATTGATTATACAGAAGATTATGCTAGAACGTAATTGCGACGGGGAAAATTCTCGGACTTCATCATCAATGCTCCAATTTCAAAAGATTGTGCAAATATGCTATGAAGTAACACTATATGCGAGGACGACGATAATCAGAGTTCGCATTAAAAATGGTGTAATTTGAGCAACCGGCATATTATTTAAAAGTTATAGACGCTTAACCCAATTTATGCGATAAAATAGCAAAATCATTGTGTAATGTTTTTGGAGTTATCCATGTTGAACTCGCCAAATTTGCTGGTCTCGCTTGATCGAGACGGCGAGGAACCGATCTATCGCCAACTTATCCGCAGCATTCGGATGCAAATCGAAAGCGGCACTCTGCCCTCTGGGGCGCGTCTGCCTGCCAGCCGTGATCTTGCTCGTCAGCTCAATATCAGTCGGATTAGCGTCGTCAATGCGTATGCTGAACTCCGTGCCGAGGGCTTTTTAAGCGCCCACGCCGGGCGCGGTACGTTTGTGTCTAAAGATGGAAGCAGCAACGGTGGCAGCGCGACTGCTGATAAAACTACCCCTCATCCTGCTAAAGAAATCACAACAGCCGCGCCAGATCGCTCAATCCGCGAGTTGATGCGGATGGGGCGTAAACCCGGTGTCATCAGCTTCGGCGGCGGATCTCCCCCAGCGGAATTCTTCCCGATGCAAAGCCTACGCGATGCCATGAACACGGTTCTTGACCGCGACGGCGCACGGGCGCTTAATTATGAGATGCCAGAAGGCTACGGCCCCCTGCGCGGCGCAGTGCGGGATTATGTGAGTGCGCTCGGCATTCGATGTAGCCCTAGCGATGTATTGATTACGGGCGGGGCGCAGCAAGCGCTTGATCTTGTCATCCAAGCATTGCTTTCAGAGGGCGAAACACTCATCACGGAAAACCCCACCTACATCGGCATGATCGACATCGCCCGCACCCGCCGCGTCCAGATTCAAGGAATCCAGACCGACGATGAGGGCATCCGGCTCGATCATTTAGAAAATTATTTGATCGATAACCCAAGCAAATTGCTTTACGTCATGCCGACATTCCAAAATCCAACCGGTCATGTCATGCCGCTGCATCGCCGCCGTCAACTGCTTACCTTGGCTGCCGATTATGGGGTCACTGTTTTAGAAGATGCCGTTTATCATGAATTTCATTTTGAACACGACTCGCTCCCGCCATTAAAAGCGCTCGATGAAAAAGGCACGGTCATTCACGTCAGCGGTTTCACCAAAATGCTGCTGCCGGGCATACGCATCGGCTATCTCATCGCCAACACCGAACACTATCAACGGCTGGTGCGCGTCAAACACGCCGCCGATATTTCTACACCGGGGCTGAATCAGCGCGTGATTCATTTAATGTTGGAACGGGGCATTTTGTCGGGTCAATTAGAGCGTAATAACCGCGAACTCATCCGCCGCCGCGATGTGGCTCTAGCCGCCGCTGAAAAATATCTCCCTGCCGGATCACGCTGGAATGTGCCACACGGTGGCTTATTCTTGTGGGTGGAACTGCCCCGCAGTGGGCCGAGCGCGGCTGAATTGTATATTTCTGCCGTGCAAATGGGCGTTTCTTACGCCATCGGCAATGTGTTTTATACCAATAACTTCGGTACACACCGGATGCGTCTAAATTATGGTCAGCACAAACCCGCCGACATCGAAGAGGGATTCCAGCGCTTAGGCCGAGCGTGGCGCGAATTGGCCTGTGAATATACCGATATGGATAAATCGCCCCTGCTCTAATTGGGGATTAGGTTGATTAACACCCAAACGGCTGCGTGATATTCGGGTCAATGCCGATTTGATACACATCGTAGCGCAGGATGATCTCGCCGCTGATGGGAAGCGCATTTTCGATTAGGTTCTCGAACAGGACGGCGTTTTCGATGTTCATCGTCACCCAAAAACGGATGACAGCGTTGCGCGACGGCGCGACCCACAATTCGCTGTTTTGGCTGACGATTCGTGCCGTGCCGCCCAAGCGCAAATACGGCTGGAGCAGCGCATCCGGCGCAAAGTCATAACGCCAGACCTCTTCGCCATTGATGACCGCCTTTACGCCCATCGGAACCGCCCGATTTACACCGCCGATAAGCTGGCTCACTTGCAGATCAGCAGCGATAGCAGGCTCACCACTGCCTGCCGCCGCGCAGGTGTTATTTTCGACCAAATACGCATCCGGCCCCAAACGCACAGCTTCCCGTAATGCGATGCGGTCATCATCGCTCCCGAACAACGCGCCGGATGTCTCTATGATGACGCGCCGCTGTGTGCCAAACTGGTTATACCAAACCTGGGCGCGAATCCTGCCTTGTGCGGGGCGCGGTGTGCCGGAAAACACCCCGTCAAATTCGAGCGTCATCTCATAACGCCAATTGGATAAATCCGGCAGATTCGCGTCGATTTGCGGAAACGCCACAAACTCCCGGTAGCCTTCTGGCGGTGCATTTTCCGTTAACGTGATTTCAGTCGCCATCGCCGAAACAGACGTAATGCGCGTCGGGACGATGGGCGTATTTTGGCTGCGGTTACACGCTGCCAGCCCAAGACAACATAGCATCAAAATCAAGCGGATAGGACGCACGATATTCAATAACTCCATAGCGGTTTCTTATTCGGCATTGTAGCCTTGTTTACCAACAGGGCAAATGCCAGAATCCGCCTGCTCCTCACTATTGACACACAGAGAACGAACAATTAAAATGCAACTCATTCGCTGAAAAACTGTCTCAGTCTATTGTAGTGCGCCTATAATTAATGCTATAATTATAGACAATCTGCACAGAGCGAACAGGTTAACAAACGAATAGGTCTGAAGCTGGTAAAAAAGGCTACGAGAAAACTGGGGAACAGCTTGATCGGCGGCGGGAACAAATAGCACGTCTCGCTAAAGAAAAGTATGAATCTAATCCTCCACAATGTAAAAACTGCGGAGTACAAATTTCATACGAACAACGTCGGAATAAGTTTTGCAGCCATTCTTGCAGCGCATCTTATAGTAACCATCAAAGGCCGAGCATCAGCACCCGTTCCAAGGTTTGTAGCTGTGGTCAGCCTAAAAAGCTAACGAACCAATATTGTGATGCCTGTATCGAAAAGCACATTTACAATCGAAAAATTTTCTCACTTGCAGATGCAAAATACGATTACCAACGTAAGCGATTAATTTTGCAAGAATGTGGTCATCGTTGTGAAGTATGTGGTTTATCTGAATGGATGGATAAGCCAATACCCATAGAGTTAGACCATATGGATGGTGATGCAGATAATAATTCATATGAAAATTTGAGGTTAATCTGTCCAAATTGTCATGCCCAAACCGAAACCTATAAAGGTGCGAATGTGGGCAAAACAGTAGTCGTCAGGCCAAAAGAAGAAAACGTTATTCTGATGGCATGACTTACTAATAGATTGATCTACGCCGCAATAGCTCAGTTGGCAGAGCGCAAATCTTGTAAATTTGATGTCATGGGTTCGAATCCCATTTGCGGCTTATTAGTAACATAAAAACAAGTTACTAATGACTGATGGAGTAAGTTAACAACATGAATATGGGTCGGTGTCCCGAGCGGCAAAGGGGGGAGACTGTAAATTTCCTGGCGATAGCCTTCGCAGGTTCGAGTCCTGCCCGGCCCACATAAACGTTCCTACCGAAGCGTTTATAAAACTCAAGATGCCTTTGTAGCTCAGAGGTAGAGCACTCCCTTGGTAAGGGAAAGGTCATGGGTTCAATTCCCATCAAAGGCTTAGGATAGTCACAAGTAGAAAATGGAAAGTTAAAAGATGGCAAAAAAAGGCAACCGCATCGTCGTCAAACTCCGCAGCACGGAGAGCGGTCATATGTACATCACTTACAAAAACCGTCGTAACGACACAGCGCGGCTCGAACTCAAGAAGTACGATCCGTTTTTACGCAAGCACGTCATCTACCGCGAGACGAAGTAAATAGGATTTCGGCGGTTGAGCAATGGATGTCAAAGTCTGCGGCAGATGCACCCAAGAAAAACCTAGTGGAGAATTTTCTTGGAAGGATGAAGCTAGTGGTAAACGCCATTCTGTATGTAAGGCATGTCACAAAGAATATCGGCAGCAGCACTATCTGGAAAACCAAGACAAGTATCAGGATAAAGCTAGGCGTTGGCGTAGCGAGAACATTGCAGAGCGGCGTTTACAGGCACGAACTTATATAATAGAATACCTGCGAAGTCACCCTTGCCTAGATTGTGGCGAATCCGATATTGTTGTGTTAGATTTTGACCATGTAAGAGGAACCAAAAGGGAAAACGTCTCAAATTTAGCCAAAAGTGGGACCCCATTACGTGGTATAATTGCTGAGATAGCAAAATGCGAAGTGAGATGTTCCAATTGCCACCGGCGAAAAACCGCCAAAGAACGTGGACATTGGTATAGGCTGATGGAAGATTATTAAAGACATAGGGGTGTAGCTCAGTTGGCAGAGCGGCGCTCTCCAAAAGCGCATGCCGGGAGTTCGAGTCTCTCCACCCCTGCAAAAATCGTCACCGAAACACCGTCCATGTGACGGTGTTTCTCATCATATCACCAGATTAAAATTAGAGAAAAATGGCTTTATTGAGGCCGGGAGAACAACGCCATGTCCGCCAATAACATTGAAGAAAAATCGAAGCGTCGGCGTAGAAGCCGCAGTATTGAGCAAATAGCCAACGAGGAAGTGGATAATGACTCCCTCGAAGGTGATGAAGACGACACCAGCCGAGGGTTAAGCACAGGCAAAGGTCGTGCTACACCGGGACGGCGCAATCAATTAGCTGTCGAAGAAGAAGAGCGCGGCAATGCGATTACGCGTCCGCTTTATAATTTCGCCGATTATTTTGTGGGTGTCCGCGATGAACTGCGGAAGGTCAATTGGCCTACCCGCGAAGAACTGCGCCGTTTAGCGGTAATCGTCTTGATTGTTACCATCACGACGGCTATCATCTTAGGCATCATCAGCTTCATCTTTACCGAAATGTTCATCGTCGGTCTGGATCAACCCATCATCTTTGTCGTCTTTTTTGCAGCGATAGCGGTGGCTATTTTTGCCTACAACCGCTTCAATAAAAGTCGCGGGACAATCAGCCCGTTTTAAGTGAGATAAGGATGTCGTCTTATGTCTGACGAAACCGATTATGATCCTACGCCAATTTATCTGGATGACGGCCCAAGCAGGCCGTCGCTGCTGGACGACGATGAAAGAACGCTGACCCCTAGCTCCGAAAAGCTGTGGTATGTGGTTCACTGCTATTCTGGCTATGAAAATAAAGTGCGCCATTCCATCGAACAGCGGATTGAAACGATGGGCATGACCGATAAAATCTTTGATGTCATCGTCCCGACTGAGGAAGAAATCGAAGTTAAGGATGGCAAGCGTCGTACCGTCGAGCGTCGTGTCTTCCCTGGTTATATTCTGGTCGAGATGAAGATGGATGAAGACTCGTGGTATGTCGTCCGCAATACGCCAGGCGTGACCGGGTTTGTGGGAATGGGCAACGAGCCGACTCCCCTACGGCCTGAAGAAGTCAAGCAAATTATGGATCGCATGTCCGATGAAGCGCCGAAGGTTAAAGTCACCTTCAAGCTAGGTCAGAAGGTGCGGATTGTGGATGGGCCGTTTAATGACTTTATCGGCACGGTCTCCGATATTGATGTCGATAAATCCAAAGTGCGCGTCATGGTCAGCTTCTTCGGGCGCGAAACGCCGGTTGAAGTGGATTTCTTGGAAGTGGAAAAAGTCTAAATAGTTTTTGATTGTTAGTTTATTAGATGTTGGTTGTCGTAATACAATTATCTAAAAACTAATCGCTAAAAACTAATCACTAAAAACTACAGAGGAAAAAATGGCAAAGAAAGTTAAAGCAATAGTGACGCTGGCGATCAACGCTGGCAAAGCCAACCCCGCCCCCCCGATTGGCCCCGCGCTGGCACAGCACGGTATTAACCTGATGGCCTTCTGCAAGGAATATAACGCCCGCACCAGCACCCGCATCGGCGAAATCGTCCCGGCAGAAATTACCATCTTTCAGGATGGCTCATTCAAGTTTATCCTGAAAAGTCCGCCAACCACCTTCTTGATTAAGAAAGCGGCTGGCGTAACCAGCGGCTCGGCGACACCACAAACCGTTAAGGTCGGCAAGCTGACCCGCAAACAAGTACGCGAAATCGCCGAAATCAAGCTGGGTGATATGAACGCCCTCGATATCGAAGGCGCGATGAAGCAAATCGAAGGCACTGCCCGTAATATGGGCATTGAAGTCGAAAAATAAGCCGTGTGAATCGCTGTAGGGACATTCATATGTGCGTCCCTACAGTTTTATATTTGTGGGAGGATACAGGCTGTATCCGCCAAAACCACTAAGGAGCATAAAGACAATGGCACATCGTGGAAAACGCTATCAAGATCAAGAAAAGAAATTTGATCGTCAAAAATATTATCCCCTCGCGGAAGCTGTCGCGCTGACCAAAAGCATGGCAACTGCTAAATTCGATGAGACGGTAGAAATGCACTTCCGCCTCGGCATCGACCCACGCCACAGCGATCAGCAAGTCCGCAGCACTGTTTTACTGCCCAACGGACTCGGTAAGACCGTGCGCGTTTTGGTCTTCGCTGAAGGTGAAGATGCCCGTGCCGCCGAAGCTGCTGGCGCAGATGTGGTCGCTGATGATGAGATCATCAACAAAATCCAAAAAGAAGGCTGGTTGGAATTTGATGCCACCCTCGCCGTACCGAATATGATGAAGAAAGTCGGCGGTGTGGCGCGTGTCTTGGGGCCGCGTGGTTTAATGCCTAACCCTAAAGCTGGCTCCGTCGTCCAGCCAGAAGACCTCGCACGGGCGATCAACGAACTCAAGGCCGGGCGTGTGGAATTCCGTAACGATAAAACGGGCAATCTGCACATTCCCGTAGGCAAAGCCAGCTTTGGCGAACAGCAGTTGGCTGAAAACGCTCAGGCTGTCCTCAGCGCTGTTGAAGGCCAACGTCCTTCCGCCGTGAAGGGGCTGTATATCCGCCGCGCCGTTGTTACCTCGACGATGGGGCCGGGTGTTCGTGTGGAAATCGCTGCTGTCAGCGAGTAAATTTAAAAGACATCCGTAGGGGCAAGGCATGCCTTGCCCTTCTTTATCTTGGTCTGAAGAAATGCCCCTTATCACCGTCTCTGGCGATCCACTTTTAACCCGCGCTCAATGTCTTATGATCGGGCATAACGCCAAAGGGCGCACCGAACTCGGCACACTCGAAACCCAACTCCTCAATCGCTATCCCGCCGCTTTCGCCAGCTACACCCGTCTTTGTAAACAACAACGCCTGCAATCCGGCGAATTGTGGACATGGCGCGATTCTCAGCCTACCCTGTTGTTCGCCATCGTGCGGGCATCGTCCGTCGGCGCAACACGCATCCGTTATGTACAGTCGATTGTCATGCGGCTGGCGCGGGATTATCGGATGGAAGGGATTAAAAGTTTGGCGATTGCGCCGCTTGGAAATCCAACGGAGTGGCCGGAAGTCAAGTCGGTGGTGACGTATTGGCTGCGCGAGAGCAAACTGCCTGTAGTGATTTACGAGCGTTATTTACCGAGTGTACAAGCCGAAGAAAATATTTAATCCCACAGATAAAGATTACATCAAAAGTAATAAAAGTAGACCGACATAAGTAAATGGAAAAAGATTTAACCACAGAGCGCACAGAGATTTAGCTTCAAATTCTTGGTGTTCTTGATGCCTTGGTGGTTCAAAAAATTCCAATTATTTATCGGGGATTACTAAAATTTAGGACTTTCGCTCACGCATTTACCCCACCCCTAAATCCCCTCCCCATTGCATGGAGAGGGGACTTCAAGATGCGTTTTTCTCCCCTTCTCCAATACTTGGAGAGGGGGCCGGGG
>DAOTTO010000143.1:0-6862 GCA_034437895.1 Anaerolineae bacterium
TTTCTACCCTTAAGGTTTTGGAATATAACAGAATATTCATTTTCGTGAAAATAAGTAAGATTCCCATTTACACAAAATAGAAGAAAACGGAGTATTTTTAGAGGAAATTGTGGGAATAACTAGGTAAATCATTCCCACAAAGATTGGATTGAGGAAAAACCCGCTAGCTTGCGAAGGATTTGCGATGTTGCTCAATTTCGGCATGAGCTTGTTCAAGAGATCGCGACGACATCGTCTTTTTGCCGAGATCGCGATTGAGTTTTCCCGCAATGTCGATCAGATTGCCTATAAATCGGCTGGAATTAATGACGATAATCATCGCCATATTGTTGGGTAACTGTCGTGCTGTCGTGCTGTCCTTGTCGCCAGAGACAAGATATTCGTTGGAATAGCGCCGCTGTCTAAAAAGTTCGCGATCAAATAAACATCCTTGCCTAATGTGGTGGCATAATCTGCCATCTGATTAAAGGCGTTTTCGTATTCGCCTACCGTCCAATTACCTTCATACGTCATAATCATGATCTCAGGATAATTTTCGTCTTTGATGAATGTCACAGCCATATCACGATTCCTTGGGATAGAATTTGGTTAGTATTGTCTTATAGTATTCATACTATCCCAAAAACGATTTTACTGCGTTAAGGTTTTGGCTGTTATCAAAAATCCCCTATTTAGGGGATGATCTTTCTACTCACGCACCGCCAATTTTTCTGCTTGATCGCGGGTAGCAAGCTCATCAATAAACTCATCAATATCGCCATCCATCACCGCTGGCAAATTATAATTGCTTACGTTGACGCGATGATCGGTCACACGATTTTGCGGGAAGTTATAGGTGCGGATTTTTTCCGAGCGATCTCCGCTGCCCACCTGTCCACGTCGCTCGCTTTCTCGCTCAAGCCGCTGTTTTTCTAGTTCCGCTTCATAGAGACGATTCAACAGCACTTGCTTGGCACGGATGCGATTTTGCAATTGACTGCGCTCGTCTTGCATTTCGACCACAACACCTGTCGGGATATGCGTCATCCGCACCGCCGAGTCAGTTGTATTTACGGACTGTCCACCCGCGCCTTGGCTGCGAAACACATCAATGCGTACATCGTTCATATCCAGATTAATGTCCACATCTTCCAATTCCGCCAAAGTCGCAACGGTAACAGTGCTGGTATGGATGCGCCCTTGGCTTTCTGTCGCTGGAACACGCTGTACACGATGCACCCCGCTTTCCCATTTTAAGCGGCTGAAAGCGCCTTTCCCTTTTATCTCAAATTCGACGCGCTTATAACCGCCGCCGCCTGTTTCGTTCTCCGCAGTGACGGCGACCTTCCAACCGCGACCTTCCGCATAACGTAAGTACATACGGAATAGTTCCGCCGCAAACAACGCCGCTTCATCACCGCCTGCGCCGGAGCGAATTTCGATGATAATGTTTTTGTCATCGCGAGGGTCTTTGGGCAGCAGCATCGTTTTGAGCGTTTCCGCCAAGGCATCGCTGCTTTCCTGTAAAGCATCGACTTCGGCCTTCGCCATTTCGCGCACTTCCGGGTCGGATTCTTCATCGCGCAGCAGTTTGGCTTCGTCTAGTTCCTGCATCTGTCGCTTATAATCCCGGTAAATCGTGACGATTTCTTCTAAATCAGCCCGTTCTTTAGAATAGGTACGGATTTTCTCGTAATCCGTCGTCACTTCGGGGTCTGCCAGCAGCGCCTCTAATTCGGCATAGCGTGCATCAACTTCAACTAATTTTTCGAGCATAGGAGTCCTCGCTTCTGACTTATCAATTTTTGTGGGATATGGTTTTATACGGGCGTATAACGCGCCCGAACAGTATTGAGCTAGGCCATCTTAAGATATGAAATAAAAAATGCCGCTAATGGGCAAAGAGGAATTTATAGAGTGTTTTGGAGATATTTCTGTTCATCACCTCATTATACGACAAGATTCAGGAGACAGATAGATGTGGGAGCGTTTATTTTATGGGTGTAGGGAGTGACCGATGTGGCACTGACGCTGTTGGCATCATTTTTTATCAGATTTAGCCTAGCACACAACTGCTTAAGGCCGATGCCCCCAACACACTGCCCCGCAGCGTCATCGTCGTCAAGAAACCCGCATTTACGCGAATCATCCCCGTCGGCTCAACCTCCAGCAGACGCGCCGACGGACGGCGATTTTGTACCCCGCCAGGGTAAAGCTCGACCTGGTTAAACAAATCGCCATTGGCGGCATTAAAAAGATTCAAGCGACCATCGACATCCAACACATACAATACACAGCCCGAATCGGTTTGCAAAAGCGGGGGCAGCAACCCTGCCGAAACAGCCGGATATCGTACCTGCCAGCGCAGCGTTCCGCCAGCATCCCATGAGACGAGTGCATTATCGGCATCTCCGATAAACAAGTAGGTGTTACCGATTAAATCGGCTGCCAATTGTGCCGTGCGTCCGGGTGCGATGTTAACCGGATTGGATGCAACTTCCTGACCGCCAGAAGTGAATCGCTTGAGCTGTCCGCCGGAAAGCAGCACCCAACCGCCGCCCATCATCGGCGCAGTCACCGCGTTCAGCGTCAGGTTGTCTTCTACTATCACCTGCCCGCTAGAATCCACGACACGCCAGCGAATGCCGCCCTCAGTACGGATTCCGAGCGCGGCCTCATCGCCATTCGCCTTAAAATCGGCGATACGGATTTCGCTTTCGGCGCGGATAGGAGTGGTGAGCGTCCAAAGCGATTCACCCGCCGGAGAATACGCCGCCAGACTGCCATCCGCCCCCACGAAAAGCAGCGTTTCACCCATATTGACGAAGGCTTCTTCCGCGCCAGCGAACTGCCAAAGCGCGGTATAACGTCCGCCTGTGAGCGTCATCGCCTGCCCATTAATGGTATGCGCCACCACGCGATCTCCCGGCAGCGCCTTGAGGCCGATTACGCGCCCATCCGTCGTCACGCGCCAAAGCACTTGCCCCAAGAGCGCCCCATTGGATGGAGCCACGCCTTCGATCACATCACCGCTGGCAATCACCATCGTGCCACTGTCGAGCATAACAGGTGGAACGGTAGGGACGACCTCAAACGACGTATAATTTTCAAAAGCCGGTGTGAGGCGGATTTGCCATAAATGCGTAAAATCAATCGGCTGATACCAGCCTTCAGTCAGCGGATTGCCACTCGTATAACCGGGGCCGCCTTCATCCGGTAGAAAATCTCGAATCTCATAATGCAGATGGGGTGCGCCACGAGAAGGCCAGCCGACCCCGCCAACGGTATCGCCCATTTCCATACACGCACCAACTTGAGGAAAGCGAATGGTATTGGTCTCTTCCATGTGTCCATAAAGCGAGTAAAAACGGCTGCCATCCGGGAAAATATGCTCCAGAATGACGACCCCTTTTTCGGTATCCCATTCTTCGACATTCGACAAAGTAACACGTCCCCGCGCTACCGCCCGCACAGGCGCACCCTGCTGGTTGAATGCAATATCAATCCCAACGTGGTTGCCGCCAAAACGCGCCCGATACAGCGAAAAATCATCGAAGCCAGGGCGGATCGTCGTATCCATCAGATTTTCAATCGGATAAATCATCGCGTCCACCACACCACAGGGCGCGGCAGCAGTCGTCACAGGCGGATTAGCTTCCGGCGTAGCGTCTTGGGCGCTGCCGAAATAGGATTGACACGCCAAAATAAAAGTCATAACAGGGAGAAGTAGGAATAAGCGTTTCTTAGAGGACATCATCTGCATAATTACACAATATAAGCCGACACCGCTTGTATTGTAGCAGATTTGCCGCACACATTAATGCTTAGAAAAACCTGATTGGCCTAACTTGTAGAGCCTTCTTACTTTGTTTTGATATAAATCTAACACGCCAGTTCTATACTAAACGGAACTTATCGACATTGACACAGCACCTTTACTTGTGTGGTTTTCTCATAGATGTAAAGATCATTGGAACACCCCCAATTACCGCGCTTCGTTAAAGTCGAGTACAATCGTGAGCAATCCATCATTTTTTGTGGGGCAATTTTGCCCTTACACAGCCATCCGTATAAACCACATTGAGTCAGGGTCGTAAAATATGATACGCTTTGAACGTTTTACAGAACGCGCACAGGATGCCGCCGCCAGAGCCTACGAAATCCTTCAGCGCTACGGACATAATCAAGTCGATACCGAACATATTTTGCTAGCGCTGCTGGAACAAAATGACGGTGTTATCCCGACTATTTTAGAGCGCCTGAATGTCGATGTCAGCGTGATTCGCTCCCGCATTGACGACATTCTCCTCGCCAGCCCAAAGGCTTCCATTTATGGCGGCGGGACGGGGCAGGTCTTTATCACGCCACGAGTCAAGCGGGTGATCGACCTTGCCAATGAAGAGGCCAATCGTCTGCGCGACGAATACATCTCAACCGAACATATCTTCCTTGCCATCTTAAGCGAGCGCAACACACCAATTGCCAAAATCCTCGCCGATCATGGCATTACCCGTGAGCGCGTCTCGGATTCGATCAAAGATGTGCGCGGTGGACAGCGTGTGACCGATCCCCAAGCGGAAAGCCGCTATCGCACGTTGGAAAAATACAGCCGTGACCTGACGCGCATGGCTATGGAAGGCAAACTCGACCCCGTAATCGGGCGCGATGCCGAAATTCTGCGTGTGATTCAAGTTCTCAGCCGCCGCACCAAAAATAATCCGGTGCTAATCGGCGAAGCAGGTGTCGGCAAGACGGCGATTGTCGAAGGACTGGCGCAGAAAATCGCCACCCATGATGTGCCGGAAATTTTACTGAATAAGCGCGTCATCAGCCTCGACTTAAGCGCGATGTTGGCGGGCAGCCGCTTCCGGGGTGAATTTGAGGAACGCTTGAAGGCCACCATTGATGAAGTCCAGCGTTCCAACGGCGAGATCATTATGTTCATTGACGAATTACATCAAGTCGTCGGCGCAGGTGCAGGCGCAGGTGCGATGGACGCAGGTAATATGATGAAGCCGGCCCTCGCACGCGGCGAACTCCAATGTATCGGCGCGACCACACTCGATGAGTTCCGCCAATATATCGAAAAAGACAGCGCGTTAGATCGACGGTTCGCGCCCGTTTACGTTGATGAACCGAGCGTCGAAGATTCCATCGAAATGCTCTACGGCCTGCGTGACCGCTACGAGGCCCATCATAAAGTGACTATTTCCGACGAAGCGATTGAAGCCGCCGTGCGCTTGTCTGTGCGCTATGTTACCGGGCGCAAGCTGCCGGATAAGGCGATTGATCTGCTGGATGAAGCCGCCGCCAAACTGCGCGTGGCGCTCTATTCCATGCCTGCCAGCCTGCGCGAGATGAAAGATGCCGTCAGCCGCCTGCAAACCGAAGAAGAAGCGGCAGGCTTAGCCCGTGATTATGAACGCGCCGCCGAATATAAAGTGCAGCGCCTTCAGCTTGAACAAGAATACGAGCGCGAGCGCTATATCTGGCAGCAGGAACATACGCTCGATGAAGTGGTCGATGCCGACGACATCGCAGGTGTTGTTCAGCAGTGGACGGGCATTCCGGTTCAGCAAATGCTGGAAAGCGAAAACGAAAAACTGCTCCGCATGGAAGAAGCACTGCATGAGCGCGTCATCGGGCAGGAAAAAGCCGTCGCCGCCCTCGCGGATGCCATCCGCCGCGCCCGCAGCGGCCTTAAAGACCCGCGCCGTCCGATTGGTTCATTCATCTTCCTCGGCAGCAGCGGTGTCGGTAAAACCGAACTCGCCAAAGCGCTGGCGGAATTTATGTTTGACGATGAAGACGCGCTCGTCCGTGTGGATATGAGCGAATACCGCGAACAACACACGGTCAGCCGCCTGTTTGGTGCGCCGCCCGGATATGTGGGTTATGAAGATGGCGGTCAACTGACCGAAGCCATCCGCCGCCGCCCGTATCGCGTGATCCTGTTTGACGAAATCGAAAAAGCGCATCCTGATGTGTGGAACGCGCTGTTGCAAATCCTCGAAGATGGTCGCCTGACCGATGGGCAAGGGCGCGTGGTGGATTTCCGTAACACCGTCATCATTATGACGAGCAACCTCGGCACAGAATATGCCCGCAAAGGCGGCATTCTCGGCTTCGTCCGTCCCGACGACCAGCAGGCTGTTGCCGATCATCAGAAGATCGAAAAAGCCATGCGCGATACGTTCCGGCCTGAATTCCTGAACCGTATCGACGAGGTGATTATCTTCTCGCCGTTAAGCCAGGCTGACGTGGAGCAAATGGTCGATTTGCAGATGCAGAGCATCGTCACGCGCTTGATGGAAGCGGGGCTACAAATCCATCTGACCGAACCCGCCCGTCATTGGCTGGCACAGCAAGGCTATGACCAAGCCTTCGGTGCGCGTCCGCTGCGCCGTGCCTTACAGCGTTTCGTGGAAAATCCGTTGAGCATTCAACTGCTGCGCGGCGACTTCCGCCCCGGTGACTTGATCGTGATTGATGAACTCAACGGGCAGTTGATCTTCGAGCGCCATGAGGATAGCACCAGCGACTATCTACAAGTGCCGCAAGAACGCTTCGTGAATGAAGATGTCGAGCAGCAGGAATAAAACGTAAAGTCAACAAGTGACAAGGAGAAAGGTGAACGCAAATGCCTTTCTCCTTTTTATTTATCGCGCTACCCACCCCAACGGCACAATCGCCAGTGGCGCACTCCCATCCGGCAGCGTCGGTGTGAACTGTGTATATTCGCCTGTCGCTGAGTTTACAAAAACAAACTCAGGACTTTCGCTTACCTCACCCCCCGGCCCCCTCTCCAATACTTGGAGAGGGGGAGAAAAACGCATCTTGAAGTCCCCTCTCCATGCAATGGGGAGGGGATTTAGGGGTGGGG
>DAOTTO010000144.1:0-5085 GCA_034437895.1 Anaerolineae bacterium
CAGCGCCAAGATTTCTTGAATTTCATCATCCGTCATATCCGCGTCAATATCGGCATAAATCGCGGCAAAACGTTCTAAAGCAGCACCTTGTAAATGCCCAAGCGCATAGGTGATCGGCAGGCTTTTCTTCTTGTTACGCAGGTCGCTAAAGGGCGGTTTACCTGTCGCTTTGGTATCGCCCCAGATACTGAGATAGTCATCACGTATCTGAAACGCTAACCCCAGATGTAAACCGAATTTCCCATAGTCATTAACAACACTATCATCTACAGTAGCCAACAGAGCCGCCGCCGCCGTCGAAAATTCAAGTAAGGCAGCCGTTTTGCCTTCAATCATGTTCAAATACATGGCCTGATTGACGTGGAGATCGCGCTCATAATTGATGTCCCAATGCTGCCCCTCAGAAAGGCGCAGCGAAGTTTTTACCAGCAAAGCATGAATTTTCAGGATGACTTCGGGCGGCGCGGCGAGCGTCGTAATCACCTGATAGGCGAGGGTATATAACACGCTGCCTGTGTTGATGGCGATTCCATCCCCCCATAACTTCCAAACAGTTGGCCTACCCCGCCGTTCTTCATCACGATCTGCGATGTCATCATGAATCAGGCTGTAGTTATGCACGAGTTCAATCGCTACCGCTAGAGGCAGCGCTTTCTTATAATCGCCACAGATGGCTTCACAGACCAACAAACTTAAAATAGGGCGGAGGCGTTTGCCTTTTTTTGCGTCTTGAATAGGCTGAAAATCTTGGTCGAGCCAACCGAAAAAATAACCTGCCATATCCGCGACATAAGGGGCATTCGCCCGGATAAAAGTCTGTAGTTCGGAATCAATTTCATCGCCAAGACGTGCGAGTGTTTGGTCAAGAGACATGGTTTACCTAAAATGGGGGATAGGAGGCAACAACTTAATTCTAACGGATTCTTCCAAGAAGAATATAAGGGATTGGTTAAGCCTCAGTGTCTAAAAGTTCAACAAGCAAACTTTCCCTCACGCGATGTAATCAAATCCGTATCTGTTTCCTAATATTGCTTTCCCCAAAAGTCTAAAAATTGGCTATAGTTTCTCATCTATATAAGGGATATTTTTTCAATGAACTTATCCTGCGCTACGAAAGAAATTTTATGAGCGATCAAAAATTTGGCATCGTCCAAACAACAAATGGGCGATATTTACGGGTTGAAGGCAGTTTGCCGTCGGGTTTTCATGGCGAAAAAGTCGGTGATGGCTTCAACTGCCCGCTTGACCATCAAAATGCCGAAGCAATCCGCCGCGAACTGCCTTGGAGCGCTGCCCAAGTTGTCGGGCTGCGGAAATCCGTCGGCTGTGGAGATCGGCTAGGGATTGCTACACCGGGGCATTTACGCGCCATCCGTGAGGGCGATATGTTCCCGGTCTTGGCGCAGCAGTCCATCCGCGAGATGCAGCGCGCCAACCGGACTGCTTATGATGTAATGGATGATGCGACATGGGGCGTGATCCAAGCAGGCTATACCGAAGGATTCGGCTGCGATGCCGATCATCTGAAAACGACAGCCGACATCGATCAATGTGCGGCGGCAGGCTATAACAGTTATACGCTTGACCCCGGCGCGTATGTCGATGATGAAGCAAATACAGCGGACAGGGCAATGTTGGAAAGCAAGGTCGCCGCCTTAGATTGGCAAGTCTTGAACACTGATTCGGACTCAAATCATGCCCATTATGTAGAATATGCTCATTTTGACGAGTTAGATTATCTCCGCGCCGCTGCAAAATATGGCAAAGCATTGGCGCATGTCGCGACGCTTTCGGAATATATCGCCATTACGATGAATGGGCAGCCGTTTGACTTGGAAATTTCTGTGGATGAAACAGCGACAGTGACGACTCTAGCCGAGCATCACTATATCGTGCTGGAACTGAAGCGGCTGCATATTCCGTTTACAGGGCTTGCGCCACGCTTTGTAGGGGAGTTCGAGAAGGGCGTGGATTACATCGGTAATTTGGACGTGTTTGAAGCGTCTTATAAGGAACATGCCGATTTAGCCCGTCAGCTTGGACCCTATAAAATGAGCATCCACAGCGGAAGCGACAAATTTAGCATTTATCCCATCATCGCCCGTCATACCAATCCGTTTGTGCATCTCAAGACCGCCGGGACAAGTTGGCTAGAAGCGCTGCGGGTGATCGCGGCAGTAGATGCGCCTTTATTCCGTCAGCTTTTGGCCTTATCCATCGAAGGCTATGAGACCAATTCAGCAAGTTATCACGTCAGCGCACAACCGGGGCGTATTCGGCTTGATCTCACAGATGGGGAGATGCCTTCTTTATTAGAAGATTTCGATGCCCGTGAGACGCTGCACGTCGCTTTCGGTGCGGCGCTGGCGCATTATCGTGAGCCGATTTATGCGGCGTTGTTGGGCAATATCGAAGCGTATTGGGAAGCCCTGCATAGTCACTTTAATAAGCACATCCAGCCGTTTAAGGCATGACTTTTCCCTACCTAAAAGGGGACTACCCAAAGGTAGAGGGTGGTAATTTTCACAAAGTACTTGACATGATGACCGTTTCAATGATATAAGTAGGAAGCTATTGAATAGGAAGCTACACAATAAAGTGAGAGAAATCAGACCCAATGCCTTAATGATGCTCAAGCGGGCATCGCTTGCCCTGCGTAAGGTGCAGGATGAATCGTTGGCACAATTTGGTCTGACTTCGGCGCAGATGGAAGTACTCGCACCCGTATATTTCTCGAACGGGCTTGAGCATCGTAAATTGGTCGAATGGTTGGGGGTCACTTCGCCCACTTTAACCAATATTGTCGATGGGCTGGTACAGCGCGGCTTAATCGAGCGTCGTTCAAGCCGGGAGGATGCGCGGGTTAAGCAGTTCTATATTACCGAAGAAGGCGAAGCGCTTTTTCAGAAAGTGGGGGAGGGGAGGGAAGAATTTTTCCGCCAATTCACCGCTGGATTTTCTGAAGAAGAACTCATACTCTTTGCCAGCTTTTTAAAGCGGCTGGCGCTCAATTGTGGCGATACCTTCCCGTATGATGAGCATTTTAAGCCAGAAGACGTACACAATGCGCCAAACTGCATTCCAGGGACGACGCATTTATTGGAAGATGAGAAAAAGTAACATTAGCTTCCCACAAGACGTATAAGAGATGTACATCAACTAATCGCGCCCTGCTAGAAATTACTTCCACTTAAATCCTTTTTCTTAAAGCATTTTCTTGCTGTCCGGCGATCTTGTCTTCAAGCACCGGAACTCTATTCACTTTGGCAATTCATCCGTTTAAGGAGAGGGATCATGAGTATATCAAACACGATTATCGTCGAAGATATTTACAAGTCTTATAAAAAGATCAAGGCTGTCGATGGCATCAGCCTGACCGCCGAAACAGGGAAAGTATTGGGCTTGCTGGGGCCGAATGGCGCAGGTAAAACCACCCTAGTGCGTATGTTGACCACACTTTTAAAGCCCGATTCGGGTCGTGCTTATATCGCTGGTGTCAACGTTCTCAAGAATCCGGCACGGGTTCGGGAAATCATCGGCCTCGCCGGACAGTATCCAGCGGTTGACGAACAGTTGACCGGACGCGAAAACCTCCAGATGGTCGGGCAGTTGTATCACTTCAGCCGTTCAGAAGCCAAACAGCGCGGCAATGAACTGCTGGCGCGTTTTAACTTAGAAGATGCCGCTGATCGCCCCGTAAAAACCTATTCGGGTGGGATGCGCCGCCGCCTTGATTTAGCTGCCAGCATTGTGGCGCGTCCGCCTGTTTTGCTGCTAGATGAGCCGACCACTGGCCTTGATCCCCGCACCCGTAAGGATTTATGGGGGTTGATCCGCGAACTGGTGCAGGATGGCACAACGCTGCTTTTGACCACGCAATATCTGGAAGAAGCCGACGTGCTGGCTGACCGCATCGTCTTAATCGACGGTGGGAAAGTCATCGCGCAAGGGACATCAGACGAACTGAAATCCCAATTGGCGGGCGATATTGTGGAAGTTACCCTCGCGGACGCGAAATTCCTGCCGCAAGCGCTGGCGACATTGGCGGAAATCGGCCTGCCACAAGGGAACGCCGAAACAGGTACGATCAAAATTGCTGTCGATAACGGCACACAACGCCTCATCGAAACTGTCCGTGCGCTTGATGGTCTCAACATCGCTATTGCAGATTTAACCCTGCGCCGCCCGTCTTTGGATGATGTGTTCCTTACGCTCACAGGTAAGGGCAAGACAGACTCTGCGGCGTAAAAATCTATTGCATCATCAAGACACTTCACCTAGCAAGATTAGATAAGGAAAATATAAAATGGCTCAAAATGTCGCAACCTATACTGTCGAACTTCCCGCCCGTCCCGCACTCCCACGCCGTATATGGTGGGAAATTTCCGATACACTGACGATGGTTTGGCGTAACCTGATTTATTATCAACGCCAGCCTCAGTTGATCTTCTTCGCACTCGTCCAACCGATTATCTTCGTAGTATTGTTCTCGCAAGTGTTCGGCGGCGCTATCGAAACAGGCGGCGATTACATCAATTACCTGCTCCCTGGTATTCTGCTCCAGACGATGATCTTCGGCGCATCCCAAACCGCCGTCGGGCTTTCCGATGATCTTTCTAAAGGCATGATTGATCGCTTCCGTTCCCTGCCGATGTCACGGGCGGCGGTGCTGATGGGGCGGACGATTGCGGACAGCGCACGCGGTGTCTTCTCCGGCCTCGTGATGATCGGTGTCGGGACGCTGCTCGGCTTCCGCTTCGGTGATGGCTTGTTGAACGCAGCGCTCGGCATGGTTATTCTGACGCTGTTCGGCTACGCCTTTACGTGGGTGGCGGCGAACATTGGTCTGTTGGTGAAGAACCCGGAAGCGGCACAAGTCGCCAGCTTTTTACCTGTGTTCCCGTTGGTGTTCGCTAGCTCGATTTTCGTCCCGCCTGCCACGATGTCAGCGGCGCTGCGGACGTTTGCAGAAAATCAACCGATCACCGTAATCGCCAACACGGTACGTGCTTTGTTTCAGGGCGGCGCAACCACAGAAATGGTGGTGAGTTCGCTGGCATGGACGGCGCTCATCCTCGTGATCTT
>DAOTTO010000145.1:0-3486 GCA_034437895.1 Anaerolineae bacterium
TCGTCATAGGTCATGCGTTTGGGGTGACGATTCGCATGTGTGAATCCTAGAAACAAAAACTCCCCGCTGCCGGGGAGTCTTTTCATTAATGTGAAGATTAAGCGAGATTAGTTATCGCCTCTATCGTCGTCCTGACCACGAAATTCCAAGACGGATTCACTGGTGACAAGCGCTAATTGAACGCTCACGGTGCTTTCCACTTCTTCACCACCCAATACAGCCAAGACGGTTTCTACGCCGATTTGCCCCAGTGATTCGGGTGTTGCGGAAACGATGCCGGCTAACCGATTAGATTCAATCGCGCCCAGTGTTTCGGGAGTCACTTCTGCCGCGAGAATTTTAATGCTGCTCAATAAGCGGGCAGCGCGGGCAGCGCGGATTGTGGCGAGTGCCAGTTCACCGTTAGGGGCAAATACGCCGCCTACATTGCTTCCTAGTGCATTGCTTAGATAGGCAATGCTGTCCTCATTCGTAAAAGTATCGCCTTCTTGGGCGGTATAAGAGATGGCTGCACAATCAGAGGCTAAAGCGGCACTAATACCTTCTAACTCAGCTTGGAGCGCGACAACACGATAATCATCCTCTGCCAATTCTGCATCTGCCTCAAGGCCGGAAATCCCCGCTAAGGCAACAACGCTACTGCCTTCGCTCACATTTTCACAGAAGTAAGAGGCCGCCAGTTCGCCAATTGCGGTAGGGTCGGCAGCAACTAAACTGGCGACTTCAATTTCACTTTCGGTGCGTTCTACATCTTCGCCAAGCAGAAAGACGGGGATATTCGCTTCGTTAGCCGCCTGAACGCCAGCAATCACCGTCGCAGCATCCAGCGGATAAATGAGAAGGGCATCCACACCATCTGCGATCAATTGAGCAAGGTTATCGGCTTCAATGGCAGGGTCGTCATCAGCACTTAAGATTGTCAATTGAGCATCAGCAGCATCAGCAGCATTTTGGGCTTCCGCCGTCAGCGTAGCAAAGAAACCTGTTTCTTCTAAGGAAGGCACAGAAAGCCCAATAGTCAAGTTGACATTTTGTGCGCTACTGACGGCAACAACACCAAAAAATAAGGCTGTGACGATAACTAAAGCAAAAATTTTATGACGCATGTTGTAAATCTCCTCAAGGTTGTTTCTACCGTAAAAGGCAGGTCATTTATGTTGCAATTATTCTATCATGAAAAACGAATCAACAAACATAGAGATAAAATTAAACAGAAGTCGCGCATTTAATGGTGAGGGGGCAGTTTATGCCCCTCACATTAGTTTTTTAGACTGATTAATTATCACACAAGGGATTGATGCGATACTGCTGCCGTTCGACACAAGAAAAATCCGGTATGTAACGGTTGCCCTGCGTCCACGCTACCAACTCATCGGTTGGCAGGGGTGTAGCATCCCACAAACGCACTTCACCATCATTTCTCCCGAAAAGCACCTGTTCATTATCGGCGCTTAAAGCCAGGCCGCGCACCGTAGACCCAGTGGTATAGAGGCGGTACAACTCTTCCCCGGTGGCGACATCCCAAGTGCGGATGGTCTCATCAAAAGACCCCGTAATCAGCTTCGTGCCGTCCGTATTGAATACGGCATGTAAGACCGTATCGCCATGCCCAGCCAAGACACGCAGGCGCGTCCCCTCCGCCACATCCCACAATATCGCCAGATTATCCGTCGCGCCAGAAGCCAGAATGCTGCCATCGGGGCTAAAAGCCAACGCACGTATCGGCGAATTTTCATGGCCGTCAAAGGTGCGTTGTTCACGAGTCGTCAAATCAACCACAAAGAGAGAACCACTTGCAGCACCAGCCGCCACAGTACGGTTATCTGGGCTGAAAGTAACCATACGAATAACCTCGTTCTCCCATGTAAATTCGTCTACCTCGCTGCCGTCCTCCAAATTCCACAGCGTGATTGTGCCGTTTTCATCACCCGAAATACCCCGTGTCCCGTCAAAGTTGACGGCAACGGATTCTACAAAAGGCGTAAAATCAGCAAAGTCGTGGATGACCTCTTGCGTCTGCATGTTATACACGACTAATCGTGGGGTGTTTCCGCTGGGAGTAGAAGGCCCCCCGCCAATAAAGAGTGTGCCATCGGCGCGGTTAAAAGCCAGCGAGAAGGCGCGTGCGGCGGAGTCCTCGGAAATCTGGAATTCCCCGCGCAGTTCGCCGGTCTCCGTATCCCACCAACTAATCAGCCCGGTAAGTGAACTGGCAATAGCAAGATTGTTCTCTTGGTTAAATGCAACACTGGTGACACGGCTGGAAAGGCCATAATAGCGTTCTAGCTCAGAAGCGTTAACTAAATCCCATAAGCGGACGGTTGTATCTTGCGAGGCTGTTACCGCCTCAAATTTACCTGGTACAATCGCTACAGCCGTCAGGCCGCGTGTATGGCCTAAGAACACACGTACTTGCTCACCTGTTTGCAGCGACCACATCCGCATCGTATTATCGTCAGCGACGGATACAATCAAATGGCTGTCGTAAAAGCCAACATCCTGCACCGCAGCATTATGCGCGTTAGCCCCATTAGGAAAAACGAAACGGCGCGTAATTTCTTCTGTTTCCACATCCCATAAGCGCAGCGAATTGTCCCTCAGCCCAAGGAGGACAGCAGCACCATCCGGGCTGAATCGGGCGGCGTTGATGTACAAACCGGATTCTTCAAAACGTTTGGTAGCTTCGCCGGATTCGATATCCCAAATCATCATTTTGCCATCAGCAGCACCGTTGGCCTCTGGGCCATCGCCGCTGACCAGCAAGCCGCCATCTGGCGAGAAATCAACCGTATAAACCGGATTGGTATGTTCGACAAATCGTTTGATTTCGCTATTGGTCGCTAAATCCCACAAAATGATGGTGCCATTGTCATATCCAGCAGCAGCTTGACTGCCATCAGGGCTGTAGGCGACACTGCGAACCCCAATGCTGCTCCCATCTTCTTCATAGACGTAAGTGTCTATCGGGCTGCCTGTGAGAATATCCCAACGGATGAGTGTGCCATCTTTAGAACCGGAAAGTGCTTCTTGTGCGCCTGTAGGGTTAAAATCCACGTCATAAACTGCGTCCGTATGGCCTTCCAAAATCCGCTGCTGTTCCCCAGCGGTTAGTCCCCACAAGATGAGGCCACCATCATTCGCCCCAGATAAGGCGATTGATCCGTCCGGGCTGACGGCGACACTCGTTACTGGGTCCGTATGACCGCTGAACGAAAAGCGTGTTCCGGGTGCAAACGCAGCCTGCGCCAAAATTTGCTGAGATTGCGTAGGGGGCTTGCTGAGGTCATTTGCTTGCAAGCCGAGCGCAATCGCCAGATCATAATTATTGTTGGCAATAGCGACCTGGGCATTTGCTGCTAGTTCTAAACTACGGGCTTCGGCAGCGTTGCGGCTGGCGATTTGGGATTGCCAGAGGGCGACGACTGCCAGCACTGCCATTGCGACCAGTGCGACACTGGCGGCGGTGAGGAGCGTACGCTGGCGGCG
>DAOTTO010000146.1:0-12661 GCA_034437895.1 Anaerolineae bacterium
ATGTCTTCCGGCTTGATCTCCCATTGATAGAGCCGCGCCATACGATCAACTAAGGTCTGGCGTAGGATGTCGGATTCTTTGGGATAACCAAATACACCGTGCGCCACCCGTTCTTGAATCGCTTGCATAATGGGTTCAGGCGACGCGAAGTCCATATCCGCCACCCACATCGGCAGCACATCGGGCGCAAAAAAGTCCCATTTGGCGCAATCTGTCCCACGCCGTTCAATGGGTGTGTCGAAGTTGAAATGATTAAACATTTAGTTCTGCCTTAGTTTTCTGATGAAGGAACAATTTTTTCTAATTCGACAATAAGATCAGGGATTGATTTTGTAACCGTAGCCCAAACGAGGTTGCGATCAATATCAAAATAATCATGTACTAAAATATGGCGCATACCGATAATGTTTGCCCAAGGAATTTGTGGATGCTTATCACGACTCTCTTTAGAGATTTTAGAAGCGGCTTCTCCGATAATCTGTATGGCATGAACCAGAGCAAAGCTCAATTTCAGATCATTATCTAAAGCCTCACGATTTTCACCTTTTACAAACACTATAGCTGTTTGTGATGCTTCCAACATGTGACGCAACCGTATTAAATCATCGGCGTTCATAAATGACCCGTGCTTCGGATAATATACGCTCCCGAAAATAACGACTCAGAAAATCGGGCGTTTTTAAATCGATTTCCCGCGCAAACAATTCCGAGAGTTCAAACTGAACGCCACCCATGTCGAACAAAGTGACTTCCGCATTCGGCTCAAACTCAATCAAGACATCAATATCACTGTCAGGCCGGAAATCATCGCGCAAGATTGAGCCGAAAAGCGACAATTTTTGAACTGAGTGTGTTCGGCACAAAATGTCGATTTTATCGTAGGGTATTGTGACTGATTCTTGTATATTCTGCTTCATCACGGAGTTAAGCCCTTGAAATATTTACGTCTACCATGAAACCACAACCGAAGGCGCTTCACAATTATCAAGCGCCCAGCGTATCCAAAAAACGCAACCAGATTAAACGAGCATAGTATTCATCATATTGCGTTGCGGGTGCAAAAGAAAGGGAGCCTAGCAATGGATCAAAATCCTGCTCATCTAATGCCCAACCTGCTTGTCCTTCGGCAAAAGCACTGCGTAATAAACATGCCTCAATGATCTGGCGATACATTGCTTCAGTGACAGGTAAAACTACTTCAGAGGTTCTCAGAAGACCCGTTTCTGGATGGATGAGTAGGTCGACTAAACCGACTTCTTCAGCCATCCCTTCCCATGCTGGATAGTTGACAAAGCGCCAATTGGCTTCGGGGTCAAGTATTGCATCATTGGGAAATTTGGGGGCATAAGGGGAGGTAACACGTCTCACATCCCAAATCGGTGGGGAAGTTTCCTCATTTAAAAACTTTTCGCCAATTGTAATTGTCACAGACATACAATACCTAGGTTCTTTTTATATGACGCGCTACTTTTCGATAAAACTTGGCACAACAAATAAATCAGCTATCTTCAGCACAAGGCCGGGGAAAAGGGATTCTGCGATAAGCGTTTGCCCCACGCGATAAATTTTCATTGTGTCGGGATCATTGCGGCTGAAAACATGAATTTGTTTCTGACGCGGATGGAAGACCCAGACTTGCTCGGTGCCAAATTGCAGATAGCGCTCGACACGAACATTCAGCAGTTCGGCATCATCCCCCGGCGAAACGACCTCAACTGCTAAATCGGGCGCACCGGGAAAAGGCCGTTCAATATCCCAATCCACAGGAATGCGGCCTTTACGGATAAAGGAGACATCCGGGACTTGTGAGCCTTTTATAATGAGTTGCTCAACATCCAAATAAAAGGTTAGGCCATCCTGAAACACTTCCCCCAATACGTTTGATGCCACAAACGGGTCTAATTTGCGGAAAACATTACGGGCAATAAATTGATGCAACAGTCCGGCAGCGGTCATTTCGATCAAATCCCCGTCGATCACTTCATAAGTTTTATCGGGGTCAAGCCCAGACAATACATCTAATGCAACCCTCTGCGCCTGCATTTCAAGATTAACCATGACCAACCTTCCTTATAACAACTTCTTCTGTCCGGGTGTTTCAGGTGGGGTAGGCACAGCACGGACACTCTTTTTGGCACGGGCATCATCTAAGATTTCACGGGCGCTTTGCTTGCCGGATTCGCCCGTTGCGCCGAGCATTTCTGAAAGTTCAGTGATGCGCTCGACCTCATTGTCTAAGGCCAGCACTTGCGTCGTCGTGCGGTCTTTGGTTTGTAGCTTTTTCACATGGAAATGCCGATCCGCGAAGCCCGCCAACTGCGGTAAATGCGTGACGACCAAGACCTGGTGGCTGCTCGTCAGCGACCACAATTTTTCGCCGACTACGCTGCCCACACGTCCGCCAATCCCTTGATCGACTTCATCGAAAATCAAGGTCGGTGTATGATCGGCCTGAGACAGTACGCGCTTGAGCGACAGCATAATCCGCGCTGCCTCACCGCCAGAAGCGACTTTCGCCAGCGGACGCAGCGGTTCCCCGGGATTAGCGCTCATCATAAATTCGACTTCATCAATCCCCGTCGCATTAAACGCCACCCGCCGATCTCCAACATACGCGCCGTTGGGATCATCAATCCAGTGCAGCGCAACTTCAAATTGGGTGCGTTCCATCCGTAAATCTTTGAGTTCTTCCACAACACGCCGCGCCAGTTGGCTGCCGATATTGCGCCGCACTTTGCTGATATTTTGGCCTAATTCGCCAATCTGCTTGAGCATCAGCATCTCTTTTTCGCGCAGTTCTTCCAGCCGTTCCTCACTGTTTTCGATGTTATCCAGTTCAGCACGAGCTTTTTCGGCATGTTCTAGCACCAATTCAATCGTCACGCCGTAACGCCGCCGCAGTTTTCTGACGAGTTCCAGCCGTTCTTCGATGTCGTTGATGCGCTCCGGGTCGAATTCCACTTCATCGCCATAACGCACCATTTCCAGCGCGAGTTCTTGGGCTTGGGCGCTGATGCTGTCGGCAAGTTCGGCATATTCGTTGAGTTCAGTGTCGATGGCGGCGAGTTTGCTTAGAATGACGGCGGCACGCTGCAATTGATCGACAGCGCCTTCTTGATCGCGCCGTTCATCGCCATTCAGCAAACGGGCAGCCTCAGCGGTCAGGGTCGCCAATTGTTCGCTGTTAGAAAGGCGGTTGCGCTCGGCTTTCAGCTCATCATCCTCGCCAGGGCGCAGTTCCGCCGCCTCAATCTCTTCAACATCACGACGCAATTGTTCGGCACGACGCTGCAACGCCGCTTCATCGTCCATCAAATTACGCATCTCACGCCGCACACTCGCCAGATGATCGACAACTGTCGTCAGCGCCTCACGGATTTCCAGCAAATCGGCGTAGCGATCCAGCAGATCAATATGATGGGTTGATTTCAACAGCGACAAATGTTCGCTCTGTCCGTGAATGTCCACCAGCGATTCGCCGACTTCCCGCAGAATATCCTGGCTGACGGTAAAGCCGTTGATTCGCGCCGTCGAGCGTCCGTTGCTGCGAAGTTCGCGTGACAGGGTGATGAATCCAGCATTTTCGCTTTCTTCTAATTCTTCACGTTGAAGAACTGCATCAACGTTCTGACGGGCAACCTTGTTCAGCGCAAATACGCCTTCAATTAAGGCTTTTTCCGCGCCGGAACGCACCATCGACGGGTCGGTTTTGCCGCCGAGCAGCAGTTCTACCGCATCGATAATGATGGATTTACCCGCGCCTGTCTCGCCTGTAATGACGTTAAAGCCGCTGGAAAAGTCCAATTCTAGGTTGTCAATAATAGCAAAATTACGGATACGAATTTCTTCTAACATCACGATTTCATCCGGCTATAAACAGCATAAGCCGCCAATCCAACAAAAATGAGTACACCCCAACTGGTCGTCAGGTCATCGATCAAAAAGCGGCTAAAAGAAGGAATTCCCATCTCTACTCGAAGTTGTTCCGCACTTATCCCCGCATTTGCAGCAAGACGCAAGACATCCCCAAACAAATTTTGATAAGCACTATAAACTTGAACAACAACACCCACAAGCGCCCCCACCAAAACACTCGCCACGCCGACATTGCCGCTATAACGCCCACGTCGTCGCTGGATTGCTCGCAGGGCGACTTCGGAAATCAACCCACCCGCAGGAAAGCCAATAAAGATCGCTAGTAAGATAAAGCCAATCGCGCTTATGATACCACTGGCGATGGCACTTAACCCCGCGCATATCAATCCGGCAACTATATAATCGGCTGTCGTGCCGCTGTAAAATTTGTCCTCAACCCGGCGTACACACTCACGGCAGCGATAGCCCACTGGCGTAGGGACAGCGCATTGGGCGCACATCAAACGATTGCATTTATTACAGCGCAGCGCTGTTTCGCGGTCAGGATGTACCTCGCAGTAGGTAATTTCGTCCTCATAAGACGTTGTTTGCTGGCTCATTCAGCTAATTTTCCTCACAAAAGTTAGCGATAATAATACGCCTTCATTTTAATCTCTTTTTGCATGTTTGCCGTTAGAAGCGGCTTATTCCTAGTTTTTGCTTTCGCTGCTGTTGCGCGGGACACGCGGCTCCAGCCGATCTAACAAGGAACGATAAAAGTAATTGCGTCCCCGCAGTCGCACAAATCGACTGGCGTGTTCGCTGGCTTGGATGAGTACCCTATCATCGGGCTGCAAGGTCGCCAGCATCCCGCCATCTGCTGAAAGCACGACTTCATTCCGATTACCGGCTGAGGGTTTCACTTCTACCCGCGCTCCTTCAGACAACACAATCGGACGATCCATACTTAAATGCGGCGCTGCCGGGACGATCAAAATATTGTTCAGTTCCGGCGGCAAAATCGGCCCACCACAAGCCAGCGCATAGGCGGTGCTGCCCGTCGCCGTAGCAATCACCAGCGCATCAGCGTTATAAGTCGTCGCCCAATCATCGTCAATGAAGGTATCCAGTTGAATCATCCGTCCGATGACGCTGCCGCTGATTACAATGTCGTTGAGCGCATCACCCGAAATAATCGTTTCTTCGCCGCGCATCACGGTGGCCTTAATCATCATACGCCGCTCGATCCAATAATCGCCGCGCAGCACGAGATCAAGATGGCTTTCCCACGCATCAGGATCGCTGATCTCCGTCAGAAAGCCAAGCTGTCCCATATTAATGCCCAACACCGGAACGCCGCTCGGCGCACACACCCTTGCTGCCCGCAGCATCGCGCCATCGCCACCTATGGCGACCACCATATCGGCACAGCGCACATCATCAAAGACATCATCACCGTGCCATTCCGTATGTATCCACGCTTTAATCTGCCGCGCCCGCAGCGCATCAACAATCCATTGGGCGATAGGGAAGGTCTGGGGGCGCAGGGGGTGTGCCAGTACGCCGATACAGGTCATTTTTGTCGTTTCCTGTGTCAAAGGGGGTTTATCCTTAGTCCGTGTTTTCGCTTAACAGTATCTTGCTACAGTCTACCTACCCGAAGACACAACCGCTACTCTCATCTTACCACTTTTCCATAAAATAGCACGGGTGTTCTTTTATCTCGCCATTTAAGATGGTATTCATCTCACTTTAATAAAGGGTTAACACATTAAACAAGGTTAAAGCGTATACCAATGTTATTTAATGAAGCGCCCCCTTTTTGTTAACAAAGCAGGGCTAACATTCGCATTGAAGTATCCAAAGATATTTCAAATCAAAGTTCGACTTTACAAGGAGAGACAAAGAATGTTGAAATCTCGTATTCTGGCTCTGGTGGCGGTGTTGGTCATCGCCTTCGCGGCGATGGGTGTGGCTTCTGCTCAGGACGGCACCATCATCGAAGTTGCACAAGGTGCTGGCACCTTTAACACCCTGCTGGCTGCTGTGGATGCTGCTGGCCTGACCGACGTATTGAATGGCGAAGGCCCCTTCACCGTTTTCGCCCCAACCGATGAGGCTTTCGCAGCCCTTCCTCCGTTTGTCATCGACTATCTCTTGGCGAACCCCGAACTGCTCACCCGCGTCCTGACCTATCATGTGGTCTCCGGCGCAGTGATGTCCACCGACCTGACCAGCATGATGGCCCCGTCGATGGAAATGAGCGCTGTCGGCGCTGACCTGATGGGCAGCGAATTGAACATCGTCGTCGGCGAAGATGGCAGCGTCAAAGTTGACCAAGCCAACGTCGTGACCGCCGACATCGCCGCTTCTAACGGTGTCATCCATGTCATCGACAGCGTTCTGCTGCCCCCGCTTGAACTGCCCGAAGTTGTTCCCGCCACCGTCACCGGTGACATCATCAGCAACGGCAGCTCGACAGTTGAACCCGTCTCCCTCGCGATCAATGCCCGCTTTGCCGATGAAGGCTATTCAGGCCAAAGCACCGTGATCGAATCCGGCACCGGTGGTGGTTTCGCCGCCTTCTGCGAAGAAGCCTCCAGCGACATCGCCAACGCCAGCCGCCCGATCCGCACCGGCGACGACAGCGAAACTGCCAACTGCTTGGCACTGACCCCTGTCCGTGAACCGCTGCCTTTCCGCGTCGGCACCGATGCCCTGGCCGTCGTCGTCAGCCCCAACAACACCTGGCTGTCTGATGTCACCATTGAACAACTGGGTGAGATGTTCCTTGCCGAAAACTGGTCTGACCTGTCCTTCGCAACCGCTGACTTCCCGGCTGAACCGATCCAACGCTTCATCCCCGGCACCGCTTCCGGCACCTTTGACTACTTCATCGAAGAAGTCTACGGCGACGCTGGCCCCGATGCCTTGTTGGCAGCAGCCAATACCGCTTCCAATGAAAGCGACAACGTTTTGGTTCAGGGGATTCAGGAAAGCGACTACTCGCTCGGTTTCTTCGGCTATGCGTACTATGCCGACAACGCCGATACCCTGAAAGTGCTGTCCGTTGATGGCATTACGCCTTCTGCCGCAGCAGTTGACGCTGGCACCTATGAAATGGCTCGTCCGCTGTTTATCTACAGCACCGCTGCCATCCTCAACGAAAAACCCCAAGTTGCCGCCTTCATCAACTACTTCCTGACCAACGTGAACGACGTGTATGCCAGCGGCGAAGTTGCTTACTTCCCGTCCGAATACGGCCTGCGCGCTGCTCGCCTGTTCTGGCTGGCGGCTGTTAACTTCGCTGGCTAATCCCAGCGTTAACAGTTTTATGAACTAAAGCAATAGGCACAGGGAGGGGCAGATGCTCCTCCCTGTGTGTTTTACAATTTGAGAAGGCAATCGTTTACACGGTATAATCCAATGCATCATTCACGACGCAATCTAAGGGGAAGCTATGGAGTCACAACTGAGCGTCGAACCAAAGTCGCAACTGCTCTCCAGTGCGCTAAGTCGGAAAAAGACCGATGACGCAACCGCTTTGTTAAAACGGCCTCGTATTGGCGAGGAAATCATTCGTTATATCTTTTTATTCTGCGGTGCCATCTCCATTTTTACGACAATTGGCATCGTCATTGTCTTGGGACAAGAGTCGCTGCGTTTCTTTACAGTTAGAGATGAAAGTGGAGCGCTCGTCGCCACGCTGGGTGAATTTTTAACAACCACAAGCTGGCAACCGTATCGCGGTGCTTTCGGTATTTGGCCGCTCGTTGGTGCAACACTGATGACTAGCTTCATCGCTATGCTCGTTGCTATTCCAGTCGGCTTAAGTGCCGCCATTTATCTGAGTGAATATGCCCCCCAAAGAATCCGTGCCACAGTAAAACCTATTCTGGAAATCCTAGCCTCGGTGCCCACCGTCGTTTTTGGCTTTTTCGCGCTCACCTTTGCAGCACCTTTAATTCGTAATATTGTCGGCACCGACATCATGCCGCTTTCTCAAGCGATGTTCCCAGCAGGTCTCGTTATGGGCTTTATGATTGTGCCGCTTATTAGTTCTGTCAGTGAAGATGCTTTAAGTGCTGTGCCGCGTGCGCTGCGCGAAGCCTCATTTGGTCTGGGCGCGACACGTATCGAAACGACCCTCAAAGTTGTCCTCCCGGCTGCGATCTCTGGCATTGTCGCCGCATTCATCCTCGGCATCTCCCGCGCGGTAGGGGAAACCATGATTATGGCGATTGCTTCTGGCGCGGTGACTAAACTTACCTTAAATCCGTTTGAAGCCGCCGAAACGATGACCGGGCATATCGTCCGTATTAGCGGTGGCGAACTTCCAAGAGGTGGGGTGGATTACAACAGCCTCTTTGCCATTGGTCTGACGCTTTTCTTGCTTACCTTAGTTTTGAACCTTATTGCGCGTGCAATTATCGCCCGCTTCCGGGAGGCGTACTAAAGATGGCTGTTAACAAACACTACATGCCAGATGATGCAGCCTTTGACAAAAATATGGCTGCACGCCACACACGCGGCAGAGCATGGCAAACCTTTTTCATGGCATCTACACTGCTGTCGCTTGTTGTCTTGATTATCCTTCTCTTGAGTATTATCGATCAGGCTTTTGGCCTTGTCGCGGTCAAATATGATGTTGAACCCGAAGTTCTGGCTGGCGAGGGCCGCACCCTGAATGATCTTAATTCGGCTGAACTCGCCGCCGTGTTGGCTGCACCCTATACTGAACTCGCCAATAACCGAGAAACCTCACTCAGCGATGGTGTGCTGCGAAGCATTGTGCTTAATGGGTTAATCGGCACTGTAGATCCTGCCCGTCTAGGGACTGACCCCCTGAACGAACTTTACGATGGCACCTACACTGAAGAAGTCGGCGCGAAAACTTACGGCGAACTCAGCCGCGAAGATGTCGTCACATTATTGGCGGAAAACGGGGGCGAAACCGAACTCCGTTTAGAAATCCTTACGCGCATCGCCAACCGCCGCGTCCTTAAAGGATGGGGCTTGTTCGACTCGCTTCTCAATCGCAGCAGGATTCAGGCCACAATCGCCGCCGCAGCGGAAGCTGATCCGCCGACTGAACTCGCCGGAGCTGATCTGGAATTCCGGTCATGGATTACGTCCAGTTTCTTCACTGAATCGATGTCACGCCAGCCAGAACTTGCTGGTATTCGCAGTGGTGTCATCGGAACGTTATGGGTGGTCGGCATTACCATGCTGATCGCGGTTCCGATTGGTGTCGGCGCGGCGACTTATCTGGAAGAATATGCGGAAGACAACTTATTCAATCGTCTCATCGAAATCAACATTCGTAATCTCGCGGGTGTACCATCGATTATTTACGGTTTGCTCGGTTTAGCCATCTTTGCTAACGCGTTTCGAAGTTTTACTAGCGGTGACTTTTTAGAAGGCGCGGGGGGGCAACCCTCATCAGGTAATACCATCCTTACTGCCTCTTTGACGATGGCGCTGCTGATCCTGCCATATATTATTGCCACCGCGCAAGAAGCCATTCGCGCAGTGCCTTATGCCTATCGTGAAGCCAGTTACGGCTTAGGGGCGACACAATGGCAGACGGTTTCTAAGCAAGTGCTTCCTTCTGCGCTGCCGGGCATCATTACCGGGATTATCCTCTCGCTCTCACGCGCCATTGGCGAAACCGCACCCTTGGTCGTGGTTGGGGCGGCGGTCTTCCTATCACAGGATCCTTCCGGTCCCTTCTCGCAGTTTACCGTGCTGCCCATCCAGATTTATAACTGGATTAAAGAATCAGACCCCAACTTCCGCTTTACCGCGTCAGCAGGCATTATCGTCTTAATGGCGATGGCGCTTACCCTGAATTCCTTTGCCATCATCCTCCGTAACCGTCTGACCAGGAGAGTTTAGTTTATGACGAAGAATACTATCACCAGCGAAACGCCGTTAGCGCTGGAAGCCAATAACGTCAGCATCTATTACGGTTCAAAACGCGCCGTCCGCGATGTCAGCATGAAAATTCCCAAGAACAAGATCACAGCTTTTATTGGCCCGTCCGGTTGTGGCAAAACCACCATGCTCAAGTGCTTTAACCGCATGAACGATTTCGCCAATGCCCGTGTGGACGGTGAAATTATCTATCGTGGACAAAACTTGTATGCTGGGAACGTGGATGCCGTCGAAGTTCGCCGCCGGATTGGGATGGTGTTTCAGAAGCCGAATCCGTTCCCAAAGAGCATCTACGACAATGTGGCTTATGGCCCACGTCTGCTTGGCGTGAAGGATAAAAAGACGCTGGATGAAATCGTGGAACTCAGCCTTAAGCAGTCCGCTTTATGGGATGAAGTCAAAGGCGATCTCAAAAAATCGGGCATGGCGCTTTCCGGTGGGCAGCAGCAGCGTTTGTGCATCGCCCGCACCGTCGCCGTTGAGCCGGAAGTCATCCTGATGGACGAACCCTGCTCCGCACTAGACCCTATCGCCACCCAGCGCATCGAAGAATTGATGAAAGAACTGCAATTGAGCTTCACGATTGTGATCGTCACCCACAATATGCAGCAAGCCAGCCGCGCCTCAGACTTCACCGGATTTTTCAATATCCGTAAGGAAGAGGACACCGTTGGCAAGGAAAATCGTTGGGGTGAATTGATCGAATTTGGCGATACGCAGGATATGTTTAATTCGCCGCAGCAGCAAGAAACCGCCGATTACATCTCTGGACGTTTCGGCTAAGTTTTAGTCCTTAAGCGAAATAGGGGTGTAGCGTGCTACGGCTCATAGCTGTCAAGTTAAGGAAAAGGAAGTTAATCTAAGCGATGTAAACGCCCAAATCTACAACTTAGGAAAACTTCCTCATGGAAACGGTAACACAAGTAGCGGTGGCGATGCAACACATTTTGACAGAAGTAGCAGACCGATTGGGAAAAGAAAGTGGCTTTATTCAGCGACAGCGACGGTTGAGTGGATCGAGCTTCGCACAAAGTCTGATATTCGGCTGGTTGGCGAACGGACAGAGTAGTATGGAAGAGTTGAGCCAATCGGCAGCCACGTGGGCGTGGCGATCAGCCGATAAGGGTTAGAAGAACGCTTTACGGAGAAAGCGGCACACTTCTTGCAAGCGTTACTGGAAGCGGCCATCGGCGAAGTGATCCGAAGCCAGAGTGTGGATACACCGGTGATCCGGCGTTTCAATGGGGTATACACCCGCGCGTCGATCTCGCGGTCTGTCGTGTCGATGACGGCCTTGAGCGTTTGGCGGCTCGCCTCCGATGCGGTCTTCATAGGTGAGGGTCTGAGCCCCTCCCCTACAATGCACTCAACAACGTTTTCAGTTTGCATTTTATCCCCGTCCCTCCACCAACGCGATTTCGTCCGGCGTGAGCGCCTCCCTGACGGCCTACCAAATGACATGAACACCATAACGGCTGAACAGGGAGTCGCTGCTGATAATAGGGATATTCTCGATGAAGGATTGGGCAATGAGCAGGCGGTCAAACGGGTCGCGGTGATGGTAGGGTAGATCGTCCAATTTTAAAATATGGTCAATGCTGATTGGCAGAAACTCGATTTGCTCTTCTCGCATTTTTTCAATAATCTCTGCGAGCGATTTTTGAAGTGTAAGTTTGCCAAGCTGCACTTTAATCTGGATTTCCCAAATCGTTACCAGACTAAGCAAAATCGTGTTCGTTTTATCTTCAATAACAGTATACGCATTTTGCGAAAGCCGATTGGACTTCAGATTCCACCACAAAAAGCTGTTGGCATCGAAAAGACATCTCATATTTCATCTTCACCTAGCCAAAAGGAATCCGGCAGTTCATCGTTAAAATCATCACTCATCCAGATCCCTGGAAATAAGCCTGGTGTGCGCTTACCGGGTTGTTTTTCAACTTTTTCCATCGGTACGATTCGCGCTAGTGGTTCATCACCTGTCGTCAGAATGACTTCATCCCCAGCCTGGATGAGCGAAGCTAATTCTTGGATACTCATTTGAGTTGTTTGAATATCAACGGTTTTGGTCGTCATCCCATTAAACCCTCTTTTATGAGTCTATCATAACCAGAAGACTTGTCCTGTGGCATCGTCAGGCGTGTAAAGTTCGGCAAATTCTGTAAGTACACGCACAATATAACCCACATCATCCTGCTTGCATGTGAGGCAAATTAAGCCAGCATGATCGGTTTTTGCCAGTGTGCGCCCTGCAAAAGGACGATCAAAAGTGACCAAAACGCGACTGTGATTTTTAGCATAGGGCAAATGTTCAGTATCGTCATCTTTTTGAACCATCCCGACATCAACCGCCATCATGACATCTTGACCGCGTTTAATGACCTGCTCGGTGGCTTCCCGCGACATCATTTCGTCAAAATAGAAGCTAATTTTTGCCATATAAGCGCTTCATCTCGGCCATTTTTTCTAATTCAGCTTCTTCTTGCGCGTCAATATCGGCTTTGTGTTCCTGATAATAAAGCAGCGCCGACAAGACTTCTGATTCTGACAGGGTAAATTGATAAGCAAGCTGCGCCACATTCCATCCTTGCGTTGCGGCGTTGTAAGCGATAGTGGCTACCGGAACACGCCGCCCGCGAATATGGGGACGATCTTCAAATAATCTTACTTCGATATATTTAGCGAGATCAATTTTCTCTGGAACGTTGACACTCATAATTAATTTTCCTTATTTAACCTGAGTTTCGGACAGTGTTTTCATTCTATCCCCACCCCTAAATCCCCTCCCCACTTCGTAGAGAGGGGACTTAAAGAACCATTGTGAACCATTTTTCTCCCCTTCGCCATGCAATGGAGAAGGGGTCGGGGG